>CAYPTO010000023.1:0-5112 GCA_964413625.1 uncultured bacterium | reverse complement strand
GATATTATTTACAATTGAGCTTACTTCGGGAAATTTAGATGTTATGTTCTCGACCAACGGGGCGGTTAAATTTTCATCTTCATATCGGGTGACCAAATTTACCATGATCTCACCGCTATGTTCACCCTTGCGAATGATCACAGATCGCAAAAAACCAATATATTCTCGTGGGTTATTAAGCGTGATATTGTTTTCCAGTGCCCAATTACGAATCTCGCGGAATATCTCATTTCGTTTATCATCTTGAAGAAGACAGGCATCAATATCCAATATTTTATCAAAGCGGCCGGGAGCATGCAGACCAATGGCAAAATCATCCGCTGTCCCCGGGTCGTTCTTTTTTAATTTCCAGCGGGAAACACCCGTAGAAAAATCCATTTTATTCCGGTAAGCATATTGTTCCGGCGCAGCCAAAGCTGGAAGTATGGGTATATCCGGTATTTTGGCAAGATGTGTAAAAACATCTTTGACTTGTTCCGTTTTGATATCAAGCTGTTTTTGATAATTAAGATTCTGAAATTTACATCCGCCGCAATCTTCAAAGTAAGGACAAGGAGCATCAACATGATCGGGTGATTCTTCAATGATCTCGCGAATAATGGCTTCGGCAAAGGCAGCTTTCTTTTTAATGATAAGTGCTTTGACTTTTTGCCCCGGAAGTGCATCGCGAACAAAGATCACAAAATCATTGATCCTTGCAATACCCTTTGCTCCGAAAGCAATGCTTTCGATCGTGAGTTCCACCAAAGCATTTTTCTTGATTTCTATCATCCGTTTTTCTCTTTTGATCTTTTATCGTTAATAATATCCATGTGCTCCCCTGTGATCAGGGTTACATCGTTTTCCCTTGCCCAATTCACACAACTCATAAGGACTCTGTTTAGAAAAATACGAGGAACTTTCACTAATTTTCCACACGCTTCTTCTGTAAACTTAATTTTATCATCAATTCTGTCCGCGGAATACATAACAACTGATATATCCAATCCTTTACCTTTGGAAATGGCAGCTGAACGTGGTCGGCGAAAAGGTGTGTACCAAAATTTAGTATTATCACGATAACCGTAATCAACCGGAATAGCCGGGAATCCGCTGTATCGCGTTCCGTTCAGAATGGTTTTTTTATACTTTTCTTTTATGAGTATTTTATCAATGCGCAAAATGAAATGTGCGCCTGCTTCACTTGTAATGCCGTTAAAATCGTGGTAGGGACCAGCATAGCCTTCTTGGAAGATATCGTTTTGTGCACCATCTAAGGTGCTCATCCAGGTGCATTCATAGACCTGAAAAGCTTCCGCAATAACCTTGGGGCGTAGTATTGAAAGATCCTCTTCAATACACAAACCATCTTCCATTGTGAAATTGCAATTTTTCATTTTTTCCTGCGGCGTATCACCCGGGTATCCAAGTCGGACAGCTTCTTTGAAATATTTTCGTTTATCGGGAATAAAATTGATTGCACACTTGCTATTCTTGAATAAATTCGTAGCGGTATTGGAATTATTTCGGCATTCCAGTACCATGGCATAGTATTCTTTACCTGCAATATAGTAAGGAAAGATCAACGAATAGGCGCCAAGTGTCGTGAGTCCGTCTTCACAAAGTGTGGAAATAAGAGTCGTCGGCATCGGAAAGAAACCGGAGGTTTGGTAAAAGTTATCGACGATCCTCAGATCTGAAAATGAATTTGACACAATGTATCCTTTTTATCTGATTGAAATGTACTTCATATTTATCTTTTTGCAAATTGAATTTACATTGTGGTGTTTTTGTTCAATGCTCCACGACGTGTTTTCCAGTCGGGCATAATTGATTCGACCAGCGCATAAAAGGCTTTATTATGTGCCGGGACTTTCAAGTGGCATATTTCATGAACGATCACATAATCGATCAATTTGAGATCTTTCTTAATCAATTCCGTGTTCAAGGTGATCACATGTTTTGTGGAACATGAGCCCCAGCGTCGCCGCATTTTATAAAACCGTAATGTTGTTTTTGGAAGATCAAGGTACTGAAGATTATTAATTATTTCATTAAACCGCGGTGTCATGATCCGTATGGCCTCTTTTCGATACCAGCGGTTCATAATGGCTTCGGCCAGCTTTTTATCATAAAGATTTTTAAGACGAAAAATAAGTGTATCGTTCTCAATCTCAACGTGTGTTGATCCACTTACTAACTTTAGTTTATATTTTTTTCCAAGATAAGCATGTTCTTCGCCATCAATATATTTCTTTTTACTTTCGGGTGGGTGATTTTCAAAATGCTCAAGATGTTTGATCATCCACTTGATTTTTTTTTGAAAATATTCATTAACTTTTCGCTTTGACAGGCCATAGGGAATGCGGGCAACGACCCGTCGATCGGGATAAACTGTTAGCGTCAGTCGCTTGCGAAAGCCGTATTGTAATTCGATAGAAATATCTCGATCTTCATGATAGAGTTTATAGATCTCGTTTTTCTTCATTTGTGTCCCGATTAAGTGTTTCAAGAATTTTCACGGCTAATTTGAGAGGGATATGTGCCTTGGTTGCGATATCGTCAGCAGACTGTTTTATGATTTCTTGCAGGGATCCAAATGTGCTCAATAAGCTTTTTCTCCGCGTTTCACCGATACCGGGAATATCATCAAGCAGACTTTTAACCATGGCTTTTCCGCGTTTGTCACGATGAAAAGTAATAGCAAAACGATGGGCTTCGTCACGAATACGCCGGAGCAAGATCACAGCTGGTGAGGTCTTGGGAATGTTCTGTGCCTGAGAATAGCCCGGAATAAAGACTTCTTCCAGGCGTTTGGCCAATCCGATTACCGGGATATTGTTCAATCCCAGATCGTTCAATACAGTTTTGGCAATACCCAATTGTCCCTTACCGCCATCTATTAAGATAAGATCCGGTAGAATGGCATTTTCTTTCAGAAGACGCGAATAGCGCCGTTCCACGACCTCCCGCATGCTTTGGAAGTCATCGGGTTTATCCACCGAGCGTATAATAAACTTTCGGTATTCCGATCGCTTAGCGGCACCGTTCTCAAAATAGACCATGGAAGCTACGGTTTCTTTACCCTGAAAATGTGAAATATCAAAGCCCTCGATTCTTAATGGCGGCACGGAAAGATTCAATGCCTGTTGAAGTGCTTCTACCATTTTGCTTGGTTGAATGGAGAGCTTCATTTTTTGGAGCAGAATATCTTTCAATAGCATATCCGCATTTTTTTGCGCCAGTGTAAATAGCTTGGCTTTTTTACCTCGTTCCGGATGAATGATCTTGATAGGTGAACCGGATATTTTTTTAAGATATGCTTCAAAAAGTTGGAGATCATTTTCCAAGTCGATGAAAACTTCCTTTGGAAAAAGATTGGTTTTTGAATAATAGCTGCGAATAAAATCTTTAAGTATTTCTTGACGACCCTGATGTTCAATATGTTTTAGATGAAAACGCTCACGTCCGATAAGCACTCCTTCACGAAGACGAAAGATCGTCACAATGGCATCGTGATCAGCCATTGCCAAAGCAATAACATCGCGATTCATAAAATCCGTTTGAACGATCGATTGAGTATTGGTGTATTTTTTTAGGACAAGTAGTCTGTCACGAATGCGAGCGGCATTTTCAAATTCCATTTGTTGAGAAGCAAGTTCCATTTCTTTTGTCAAGCGTGAGATCACAGGTTGAGTGTTTCCGTTTAAAAAGCGAATGATCTCTTCAATTGTTTCCTGATATTCCGTTTTAGAGATCTTACCAATACAGGGTGCCTTGCAATTTTCCAAATGATATTGTAAACAGGATTCATCGCCGGGATTACCGCCAGCTTCAATTTTTTTACGGCAGGTTCGGACAGGAAATATCTTGTAGATAGTTTTTATTAATCTTTTTATATGCCCCTGATCTGTATAGGGACCGTAATACCGAGAACCGTCCTGTATGATATTACGAGTAGAAAAGACCCGAGGGAAAGTTTCATTGCTGATACATATATAAGGATAGGTTTTATCATCTTTCAACATGATGTTGTATTTTGGCGCATGCTGTTTAATGAGATTGTTTTCAAGAAGAAGCGCTTCAACTTCAGAATCCGTAATAATCCATTCCATGTCTGCGATCTTTGAAACCAGAACCCGGGTTTTAGGGTCCTGAGATTTACCTCGAAAATAAGAGCGGACTCTGTATTTTAAAGATTTTGCCTTCCCAATATAGATGATCGTCCGATTTTGGTCGTAGTAAATATAGACACCGGGTTTATCCGGTACGATTTTTAGCTTAGTTTCAATGACGTTCATCACACTTTCCCCAACCTGATTTGCAAGCTATTTACAAAAATCATACATTTGGACGAGAAATGCAAATAAAACAAATAAGTAGTACTCCTATCTACCCATAACAACGAAAGGAGGGGGAAATGAATAGGAATTCAGCGAACCGGGTAATTCTAGTGGGACATATTGGATTAGATCCCGAAATGAAAACCCTAAAGAATGACCGGAAAGTATCCAACTTCAATCTCGCCAGTAATTACGGTTGGCGGGATGCCAAGGGGGAGTTTCAGAGCCGTACCGACTGGCATCGTATTGTCTGCTGGGGAAATTTAGCGGAATATAGCAAGAAACTTGTAAAAGGTCAGCAAGTGTACATTGAAGGTAGTTTACGCACCCGTGAATGGGTTGATGAACATGAAAAGAAACATTTCATCACAGAAGTCTATGCCGATATGCTAACACCTCTCGGGAAACGTAAAGACAAAGAAGAAGAAGGTGCGGAAGCCCATCCGGAAGAAAAAACAGGGGACGATGTCCCGTTTTAAAACGGGTGTTAGAAGGGGAGGAGAGATCCTCCCTTTCTTTTTTGTTGGATTATAGGCATAATGGGTTAAAACCCAGTTAATGTAATCACATAACCACGGCTTAAAAGCCGTGGTAACTCAGTACAGAGTTAATGAATTTATATAATTACTGCAGCTTAAAACCGTAGTATCTCAATACAAGGTTAATGAGGTTATACAATTGCTGCTTAAAAGACGTGGCAACTCAGTACAGAGTTAATGAATTTATATAATTACTGCAGCTTAAAACTGGAGTATCTCAATACAAGGTTAATGAGGTTATACAATTGCTG
>CAYPTO010000022.1:4048-10460 GCA_964413625.1 uncultured bacterium | reverse complement strand
TCAGGAGTTCCTGATACCGTCGCAGCTGCTGTTTGAAAAGTTGGTAGGCTTCGCGGTAGTCACTGATCACCTGGCGGTCACCAACACATTTTCCGAGATATAGAAGATGGTTTTTGGGTTTGAATAATTTTTGATTCTCGTGCTGTCCGTGCATTTCCACCAGATTTGCACCAATAATTTTCAAAGTCGCCAGGGGAATAAGTTCGTCATTAAAAAAGGCACGTGATTTTCCTTTTGCACTGACTTCGCGCCGGATAATAATATTGCCACCGGCATAGTCCAACTCTGCGGCTTCAAGGGCCTGTTTGACTTCGGGTGTAAGATTGAGTAGATCGAAGCAAGCTTCCACAACGGCTTTTTGCGTGCCTGTGCGGACCATGGAGATGTCTGCGCGGGTTCCAAGGGCTAAACCAAGGGCATCAATAATAATCGATTTACCGGCACCGGTTTCTCCAGTCAACATGGATAAGCCGCGACCAAGTTCAAGCTCAATCTTCTGAATAATTGCAATATTGTTGACACTGAGTTTTTGTAACATATCTAGGCTTCCGGTTTCTTTATAAGGTCTTCCAAGGTTTGCGGTTGGCTCTCGCCATGGGAAAATAACTCATCCAGTTCGCGGGTTCTTGGCAAGTCCGCCGGAGTCGCCAGTCCGAAATATCTTAAGAATTCTTCTGTTGTCGAATAGAGCAGAGGACGGCCCGGGGCATCCGAACGACCGGAAACGGTGATCAATTCACGTTCCAGTAAGGTGTTTAACACAGCCGAACAGTTCACACCGCGGACACGCTCGATCCCGGGTTTACTGATAGGTTGCTTATAAGCGATAACCGCCATGGTCTCAAGCGCTGCATAGGTCAGTCTTGCTCTTACATTACGGTTGATATAATTACGGACCACGTTTTCGTATTTATTTATCGTTACGATCTGAAATCCTTTTCCAACGGGCATAATATAAAAAGCGTGCTGGTTCGCTTTATAGCGTTCGTTTAGGGTTTCAACCGTTTCGGCAAGATCGATACGGTGTCCGTCATCAAGGCATTCTTTTAATCGCTCCTGGGTTAGCGGAACATCAGATGCAATAAGCAATGCTTCTACCAACTGCATATCAATGATTGTAATATTTTTATCGGCCAAATCAGTCTCCCGCTTCGCGTTGTTCTATAATAAAATCATCAAAAGTTTTGCTTTGGAGCACACGAATATGCTGGTTTTTCATCATATCAAGCAGGGCGATCACCGTTACGATCAGTACTAGTTTACTTTTTATTTCCTTGATTAGGGTAGAAAAATTTACACGGGGTGATCGGTGAAGATAAGAGTAAATATAGTCGATCTGCTCACCGATACTTGAACCTTCATTTATGACTTCATGAGGATTAGCCTCTTCCGGCATACGGTCCAAAGCCTGTTTGTATGCATTCAGAATATCAAATAATGATACGTGATTCAGCGCATCTTCTGGCAGGAGATCATGATCGATATAGCTCCAATTGGGTTTGCGGGGAAATTCACCTGCATGCCGGGCTTCCAGTTTTTGTAGCTCGCCGCCAATTTCTTTGAAATATTGATATTCCAAAAGACGCTGGACCAACTCAGTCCGCGGATCTTCGATTTCATCGTTCTCAATGCCTTCTTTTACCCGCGGAATCAGCATTTTTGCTTTGATTTGCATGAGCATGGCTGCCATGGATACAAACTCCCCGGCCAGCTGTAAATTAAGGGTGGTCATCATGTCCAAATATTCAAGATAATCCCGCGTCACTTTCATGATGGGAATATCATAAATATTAATCTCGTCGCGCTTGATAAAGTACAAGAGCAGGTCAACCGGGCCCTCAAAAACATCCAAATGGATCTTGTAGCTCATAAATGCCTTTTATCCTTTTACATCTTATAAAAATACGGATTTTTGGCAGGAAATAAAACAAATTAATAAGGATTGTGACACAACTCACACAAAGACACTAAATGCCACAGAGACACAAAAATAATTATATCCACAAAGGAAACAAAGCACACAGTGAAAAGCCTCCGCAAAGTAACAAAACACTCAATTGTTAAATACTGATTGTGATCTTTGTATCTTTGTGTGAGAATTTTCTTTTACGTCTTGTGAAATAAAAAAATCCGGTACGCATAACACATACCGGATGTTTCAAAATCTTTGCGAACGAAATAAATTATATCTTATCCGTCTCAACAACCTTAGCCAAAATATCAGCGTATTGGATCAGCAGATATTTTGTGCCGTCGTATTCGACTTCGTCACCGCTAAAACTTTTGTAAAGGACGATGTCGCCGACTGCAATTTCACAATCTTCAATGTTGCTGACAGCTAAAACCTTTGCGGTGGTCTTCTTTTCTTTTGCTGAATCGGGGATAATGATCCCGGAAGCTGTTTTTTGTTCGCCTTTTTCTTCTTTGATTTCAAGAAGAACGTATGGATTAACTGGTTGTAATTCTTTCATATATCATTCCTTTCATGTTTTATGCTTTGATCTCGAGCAATTGGTTAATGCGGGCTTTATCAAATCCCACGATCATCTGTCCATTTATGTCGGTCTGAGGTACACCGCGTTGTCCGCTTCGCTTGACAATATCCTCGGCGGCTTTCATGTCACGAGAAACATCAACATCCCGAAAGAAGATATTGTGCTCTTTTAAGTAATTTTTCAAAGTGGCACACCATGAGCAGGAAGGAGTGGAATAGACAGTCACACGCTTTTGCGGTTTCTTATTTTCCTCGCTTGTTCCTTTAGAAATATTCACATGTTCAAAGATATTGCTGTAGTGCGCATTTTCATTGCAACCCTTGACGATATTTTTCAGATCGCCGTTTTCAAAGATCAATAAATTGGGGACGCTTTCAATCCCGTATTGCGGATGGATATCACGGACATCAGAAACGTCCGCACAAAGCAAGGTGATCGCACTTACTTTTTCCGCAGCATTCCGGATATTGGTGTAGGCACAATCGCTGGCTTCAGTGCCCTTTTTATAGAGCAGGAGGTACACCGTCTCCGAAGCCTTCAATTGTGTTTCCAGCTCACTCAGTGACCGGATCGCTTTCAATGTTTTCATGTTTAGCTCCTTCTATTGCGTTTGACCTTCCTTAACCCGCAAAATCAAGAACTTTTTTCTCACGGTCATAAATTTAACATGTTTGAGGGAAATTTCAAGAGAAAAATATGCAATGAGAAAAACTTCATGCAAAATTATTAACCATAGAGAAGCTGAATATTGATTTAAGCATTAAATAATTCAGCTAATTTTATGATCTTTAAAGATTCAACCTTTTGACAAGTTGAGAGTTTACATCTTCCAAAACACTATAATCCCGACTTCGTGGATGGGCAAAACAGTAAATTACTCCGTATAAAATGCCAAGACATTAACCTTACCTAAAAAAACAACTCCGGGCACGCCTCCTGTTAACCGAAGTTCATTGGGTGTAGGCTGAAGGGCTTGGACTCTGTGTGGAAATTTCTTACCGTGAATAGATTTTCCCCAACCTTCGTCCCAAATAATCGGGACTTCAATGGGCAGGCCGCTCCTCCGCCGACTGGTCCCGATTACGATGTTGCGGGATGGGGTTCAAGATGCCGGGTTTGTTTTGGAGATTGTAATTTAAAGCTTTTTTCAATATCTTATTCATATTTAATATTTAAAGGATCACTTATGAAAAAGAAAGATGTCGCACTTGTTCTGTCCAGCGGAGGAGCCAAGGGGTTTGCTCATGTGGGTGTGATCAATGCTCTTGAACGAAACGGGTTTAATATTCATTCGGTAGCCGGAACATCCATGGGATCTTTGGTCGGCGGACTTTATGCAACCGGTGAATTGGATGATTTTGTCAGTTTTATGGAAGGTGTCGATTTTCGTGAAATGATAAAAATGATCGATATTACGATTGGGAATAAAGGTTTGATCAAAGGTGATAAGGTCATTGCTCAATTGAAAGAGCTGATCCCCGATCGGAATATCGAAGATCTGAAACTTCCTTTTTGTGCTATTGCAACCGATATTGTTACCGGTAAGGAAAAAATATTTACACACGGGAAATTGTATGATGCGATTCGTGCATCCATTTCGATTCCTACCGTCTTTACGCCGTATGTTCTAGACGGACATTATTATGTGGATGGTGGTGTTCTCAATCCAATTCCCGTGAATCGCGTAGAACGCAGAAAATATGATATCGTGGTTGCGGTGAATGTGAATGCCAATATTCCCGTAGAGAAAAAAGCTACAACCAAAAAACCGGGACGTAAGATCCCCGAACAACTCAAACAATTACTTGAAAAGATCGAAGGTTTGATTCCGCAGCACAGTACGGATAAGATTGGATTGTTCAACCTGACCTCTAAAAGCTTGAACCTGATGATCAATCAGATCTCGGAACTGACCTTGAAGCTGGATCCTCCCGATATTGTTATTGATCTTCCTACGGAAGCATTTGGTACATTTGATTTCTATAAAGCCGCAGAGATCATAGAAAGCGGTGATGTAGTTGCGGAAAAAGCGATAAAGGAATATTTACGTAAAATGTAAAATGCCTGCCGGCCGAAGGTCTACTACGCCGACCTGTTTTTCGTAGCACAGAGTGCGAAGTAGGTAGTCTAATGGATACTTCGGGACGAAGGCTGTACCTCGGCGCAGGCTGGTGAGACGTGAGACTTTTCGGCTGACGTCCGAACGTAGAAAGGATCTGCCGAATGATTGAAAAATTAATTATTAATACAAAGCCCACAAAGGGGTTGAGCGATTTAAATCACATTTCAAAGATTTTAGGAACAAAAAAATGATAAATCAAGAATTACAACATATCTTAGATATCAATCCCCAAGCTACTATAGCAACACGTGGCTATTATACCAATTATCCGGTCAAGGCCTATGCGATCAAGAATGATTGTGCTTTAATTGTCGGCTACACCGATCAAATGTGGATCCATTGTGTGGGACAGGATAAGAATGATCTTGGAGTCTTGCTGAATGAATATAAAGGACTCTCACCTTATTTTTATTCCGTCGAAGAGTGGATGCTGCCGCTGATCCTGGCAACCGGGAAAGAGGAGTGGCGCATGGAGACCATGCGTTATATGTTGGATCCGAATGTGATCGTTCCTGAACCTATGAACGAGATCGTCTCCTTAACACCCGATCACACATCCTATGTTTTTGAGCATACCAATTACCGGGAATATACCGATATGGATTATATTCGTGATCGTCTTGAACAAGGTATTTCCGCGGCGATCATGAAAGACGGCAAACCGGTCGCATGGGGATTTACGCATGATGACGGTGCACTGGGTTTCTTGCATGTTCTTCCAGAATATCGCAGAAAAGGCTATGCGCGAGATATTGTGTTGGCACGTATTGCCAAAAAGCGCGAATTCGGTCTGCCGGTTTACTGTAATATTGTCCCGGACAATACGCCCACTATCAAGCTGATGGAGAGCCTGGGTTTTAAACCGGACAGAAAAATATTTTGGTTGAGATTGCATGAAGCGTAAAACGAAGATGTAAAGACCTTTCGGTTGGTGTCCGGACCCCAAAGCTTTGAGGACCGTTTTACTCCCAATATTAGTCATTGTATATTGCCTCAAAGGCAAAAAAGCATAAAATTAAGCAAAACAAAAACAAAGGAAGCAATAACAGTATAGCCCGAACTCACCCAATACACAATCTGGACGGAGTTGAATAAGCTACTTCGATTGTTCTATTGCTCTAATGTTCGACGTTCATTATTCAAAGAGATCCAGGCCTGCCCTTCGTAGCTTTAGCGTAGAAGGATTCCAGATGGCAGTCTTTTTTTGCTTTGCTTAAATTTCATTAGTATATTAGAGCCACAATTGTCAATTGTCTTTTTTTAATTATCAATTGTAATATGGAGGCATAGCTCAGTTGGTTAGAGCGCTCGCGTCACATGCGAGAGGTCGAGAGTTCGAGTCCCTCTGCCTCCACACGGTCTTCGTCTCGAACTAGTGAGAGATGAAGACCGGTAACGGTGAAGTGGCCCGTAAATCGGGACACGAAACCGTACATAATAGTCGACTACGCCCTGTCTGTCGACAAATATCTATGAAGGGGACGATCATGGATAAGTTCTATTACGTTTATATGCTGCAAAGTATTCTCAATGAGAATAGATACTATGTTGGTATGACCAATAATCTTAGGCGTAGATTAAAAGAACACAACAACGGTAAAAGCACATATACAAAAAAGCTGAAGCCATGGAAATTAATTACTTATATAGGATTTAACTCTAGGATTAAAGCATTGCATTTTGAAACATATTTAAAATCCCATTCCGGTCGCGCTTTTGCTAAAAAACATTTTTAAAATAGGTCTTCGTCTCGAACTAGTGAGAGATGAAGACCGGTAACGGTGAAGTGGCCCGT
>CAYPTO010000022.1:0-3948 GCA_964413625.1 uncultured bacterium | reverse complement strand
ATTTTGAAACATATTTAAAATCCCATTCCGGTCGCGCTTTTGCTAAAAAACATTTCCAGACTACTTAAGATTGATTCACTAAGCGTTACCCGTAACAATTTCTTCATTATCCATTGTCCTTTGTCAATTTTCAATTATCAATTGCTTTTGTGCTCTTCATCACACCTCTCAATGATATAAATTTACAATGATCTTTGTTTGTATATTTTACCGGGATTTATAAATTACTCTTATAAAATAATATCTAAATAAATACATTATCGGAGCTAAAATGCCAAACATTGACAGGTTTAAGGGGATAAAGATCAATGTATATAACAGTAAATATTTACTGCCTCACATACATACAGTTCACAACGAATATGAGGTATTAATAGAAATTGAAAATGGTAATATTTATGAAGGTGATCTACCCATAAATCAAAAGAGACAAACAATGACCCAGATAAGAGATAATGCTGAATGGACATTGAAGGTTTTCTATGAGCTGAATCAGAAATTAAAATGAGACAAAAAAATAAAAATGCCACGCATATTAAAGATCAATCATATCAATGATCTTAAGATTTCGGTTGTTTTCAATAATGGTGAATCACGGATCATTGATTTTTTTGAAGTGTTGAAAAGTGCTAAGGTCAATGAAGATTCACCGGAATATACTCTATTTAATAAAGAAGAGTTCTCTCAAGTTGAAATACAAAATTGCACACTTTCATGGCCTAATGTTGAACAATATATTCCAACTATAAATAGATCAGATAAACGAGTATCTTATGAAATAGGTGCTGATGTTTTATATGAATACAGCAAACCTGAAGTTTCTGATATGACGACCTCTATTGGCAAATTATTGAAAATAGCACGCAAGAAATCAGGTTTAACACAAGAGGCACTTGCTCAGGAAAGCGGTACAACTCGTACTTATATCTCTCGAATTGAGAACGATCGCTCCGATCTGGAAATTGCAACATTGAAAAAGATCATTGAAATTGGTTTGGACAAGCAACTCGAAATAAAGATCAGATAATATTATTAATTCGAAAATCATAAACCATTAAAAAATCATCCACAGATTTCTCAGATCAACACAGATCTTACAGTTTTATAATAATCTGTTAAAATCAGTACCATGCCGGGCGTAGCTCTAATTCTTTGGAGCGAAGACTGGCGATCTGTGGATCGTATTATCTTACCTTTTACGCCGCACGAATTTTTCAATTGTCAATTAACCGGTTTTTATCCTATATTAAGTTTACCCAAAACAATAAGGATGTTCCATGTCGAAGGTATTAGTTTTTTCGGGAAGTAACAGTTCAAGCTCCATTAATCAACAGCTGGTGATCTATGCTGCGAGTTTTCTTGAGGAAATGGAGATCAAGATCATTTATCTCCAGGATTATCCAGCACCCGTGTATAGCATGGATATGGAAAAGCGCGGAGAATTTCCGCAAAGCATGCGCGAATTGAACGAATTATTCAAAGATGTCAATGCTATGCTGATATCTCTACCGGAGTATAATAGCGGGATCACGCCTGTGTTCAAGAATACCATGGACTGGATCTCGCGGATCGAGAAACCAACTTTCAAGAATAAACCGGTCTGCCTGCTGGCAACCTCATCCGGAAAACGAGGCGCTAAAACGAATCTGGGTCACGTTGCCGAGATGCTTTTGCCGCGCTGGGGCGGTATTGTAAGCTCAACATTTTCCCTGCCGAATTTCGATAAACATCTTGTGAATGGAACATTGGTTTTAGAAAGAGAGGAAAAAGCAAAATTAAAGGAAGCTTTATTCTTATTTAAAAAAGCATTGAGAAATGAGCACTGAGAATTTTGTGCGCCCTGCTTCGTGCAAGACTACGCAGGACGGACAGTGCTTGGGGCATTGATATGAATAATATTGGAGGAAAGTATGTCACAAGAAAAATGGATATTTGGTGCAACAGCGATAGGCTTTGCAGGTTTTGGCATCGCCTTGCTGATCTTTCCGAATTTGATCGGATTGGTAGGGGTAAAGGAGCTTGCACCCTCGGGCATGGTCGAAATTCGTGCGTTTTATGGTGGATTGGAACTCGGGATAGCGCTTTTCTTTTTATTAGTGCTAAATAGACCAAAATGGATGAAACCCGCGCTGGTTTTACAGGTTTGTCTCCTTGGCGGTGTCGCAATAGGTCGCATCTTTGGATTAGTTGTTATCCATTGGCAAGCCAAACCCATCATATATCTGATCTTGGCAGCTGAACTAATCCTGGCAATTTTGGGCGCAATCACCTTGTTCTCCAATAATAAAGCTAAAAAGAAAAATGAATTTGGAATAGATAAGACAAACCTTAAATGAAGCTACGGCTGGCAGGCGTAAGACGTAAAACATGAGACTTAAGAGGTGTCATTATGAAATTTGCCAAATTTTCATTGCTGGCCAGTGCCATCGGCTTCGCCGGTTTTGGCTTGGCGCTTTTTATTGCTCCCAATTTGATGGAGTCCGCGGGTTTAAGCGTTATAGATCCGGCGGGTCGCATTGAGATCCGTGCTTTTTACGGCGGGATAGAATTGGGATTGGCTATGTTTTTCCTGATCGCACTGAAAAAGGACTGGATATTGCCCGGGCTCTCGGTACAGATCGAGACCAACGGTTTTATAGTGATCGCCCGTATCGTCTCTCTTTTTATGGAAAATTTTCAGGCTAACTCCACCATTTACTGGTCCCTGGCCGCGGAACTGTCCCTGCTGACCCTGGGTGTTGTGGCGATCAGGCTTTATAAAAGAAAACAGAAAGAAAAATAAACCTCATTTTTCCACACCCCTGACCCCTTTTTTCCACCTCTCCTCTTCTTTTCCTCTTTTTTTAAATGCCGCAGAAAACAAATAATCCAAAAAAGTAATTGAAAGGTTTCAAATGAAACACATATTCATAACCGGTGCTACATCCGGTCTTGGCAAAGCGGCCGCACTTCAGTTGGCAGGTGAAGGAGCGGTGGTCATTGCGACTTCGCGCAATCCTGACAAGGGCGCAAAATTACTGGCAGATTACAGCGAACAATTCCCGAAAGGGAAGGGTCGCATAGAACTTGTGGAATGTAATCTGGCTTCTTTTGAATCCATCAACATGGCTTGTGATGAGGTCCTAGAAAGCTATGACCATCTGGATGCGATCATTAACAATGCCGGGATCATGGTGCACGATTTCACAGAGACCCGGGACGGGATCGAGTTGACCTGGCAAATCAATCTATTGGCACCCATGCTGATCTCGCATCTGCTGATTCCGAAGTTTAAAAAAGCACTGGAACCTAAACTGATCTTCACCAGTTCGGGATTCCATATCGGGCGCATCTATCTTGAAGATCCCGAATTCAAAAAAAGACACTACATCTCATGGCAAGCCTACCGGCAGTCCAAGCTCGGACTGATTCTGCTTACACGCCTGCTGGCCCTGCGGTTGACCGAAGAAGGGATAGGAGTCTATGTCCAACATCCAGGAATGGTCAACACGGATATCGCCCGTACCTCGGGCCGGTTATTGAATCTGATGCTCCGTTTTATGGGAAGTTCCCCCGAGAAAGGCGCATTAACCCTGCTGTATCTTGCAAATACGTCAAACGAGGACCTGATCTCCGGTGAGTATTACGCCCGTTCCCGCGTCATGAAAAGCAGTCCCTTCTCCTATGACCTTAATGAAGCGGAAAAATTAATGGAAAAAGTGGAAAGCTATTTAAAAAAATATATCACAGAAAAATCATTGATTTTTCCGTAAATACCTCATGTATGTGTCCGGCGATCTGTCCGTCGTAGCTTCAGCGAAGATGGAAGCCTGAGCGAAGTTGGAAAGTCAAACAATACATTTCGATTATTCTATTGTTTGGATGTTCAATGTTTATCATTCAAAGAGACCCCGGCTTTATCGGCCAAAGTTCAAAGAGCATAGGCCGGCGGGGCTGAATATAGTAAAA
>CAYPTO010000021.1:0-10526 GCA_964413625.1 uncultured bacterium | reverse complement strand
CGGCTTCTTTTAAAAGATATCCGATAGAAGCTGAGGTAATACCCTTTCCGAGACCGGAGATCACACCACCTGTTACAAAGATATAACGGGTCGATCCCGGGTCTTTTACATCTATTGCCATGGGAGACTCCTTATCCTTTAACCACCCGGGGTACTTTGAAGTGTATGTTGTCATGATCAGGAGCATTCGCCATCACCTCTTCCCGGGTTAGTGAAGGAAGGTGTTGATCTTCTCGCATGACATTAATAATATCGAGTATGTGACTCATGGGTTCCACATTATCTACATCAAGTTCATTTAATTGATCTATGTATCTAAGAATATCGTTCAATTGTTGAGCATAGAGATCGATCTCTTTTTCGGTCATGGTTAAACGTGCTAATCCGGCAATATATTTCACTTCATCATGTGATATGGCCATGAACTATCCTTAATTAATTTTATAAAGTTACCAAAAGTTCTACCAGAAGGTCCCAGACCTTTTTAATAGAGGGTATATACATTCGCTCATCCGGTGAATGGGGATTTTCAATGGTCGGGCCCAGTGAGATCATATCCATGTCATCATGTTTTGCACCGATCACGCCACACTCCAGGCCACCGTGAATCACATTAACCTTGGGGTCTTTGCCATAAAGTTTGCTGTAGACTTTTTTGCTCGCGGCAAGAAGTGCCGAATCCCAATTGGGCTGCCAGGATGAATAACCGTTCCCGCTTTTATAATTGGCACCGGCCAGATGGGCCAGCATCTCAATCTTTTGTGTCAGCATATTCCGTGAAGACATGACCTGAGATCGCTGACTGGATAAAATCCGTATCGACTCATCCTCAGTGCGGATAACAGCAAAATTATTCGATGTTTCAGCCAAGAGAGGACCTCCGGCATAAACCGATGGGTCAAGTTCTTCGATACCATTGGGAAAAGCGATCATGAAACGTAAAATGCGGTCTTCTAATTCGGATCTAATGGCTTTCCCTTCCGCTTCAACAGCTTCTAGTTTTCCAAAAAGATTCTCTTCAAAACCTTTGTATTCATTTTGGAAAGTGGCGACCATTGCCGCTATAATCTCCTCCGCTTTTTTCTTTTCTTCCGCCGGGATGGCAATCACAGCTTCCGAATCACGCGGGATAGCATTATGTGCCGTTCCCCCATGAATAGAAATTAGTTGCATCTTTATTTTTTCTTTCAGTTCCCACAACGTTCGGACCAATAATTTATTTGCATTTGCACGATGTTTTACAATATCACCACCACTGTGACCGCCAAAAGCGCCTCCGACAGTAAGTTTAAATGCAGGGTATAAGACATTGGTATATTCAAGCGGGAACCAGACTTTGGTATCTACACCACCGCAACAACCAATGGTAAAGACACCTTCATCTTCAGAGTCAATATTGATGAGGATCTTACCTTTGAGAGAGTTCTCTTTTAAAGCAACCGCTCCGGTCAATCCGGTCTCTTCATCGACTGTAAATAATAATTCCAGTTCAGGATGAGGGACATCGGATTCCACAATTGCCATGGCATAGGCCAATGCGATTCCATTATCTGCTCCCAGAGTGGTTTTATTGGCGTAAAGCCAATCACCTTTGAACACAAACTCAATGGGGTCTTTTTGAAAATCGTGATTGGAATCCGTTGCCTTTTCACAGACCATATCCATATGACCCTGAAGAGTGATGATTGGGCGGTCTTCATAACCCGGAGTAGCAGGTATGGACATGAACACATTGAGCACTTCATCGCGCTTCACATCAATGTTTCTTTCTTTAGCCCAATTAAACAGCCAGGCCGATATGGCTTCTTCATGTTTTGACTGTCGGGGGACCTGTGAAATTTGTTTAAAAATGTCGAGTATTTGCTGTGTAATCTTATCCATACTTTCACCTGATTTTTATGACCTAAAGTTAAATGTTGCGAGGCAGGATTACAATTGTAAAAAAAAGAAAATTATTGAGGGGACTTCTGACTTCTGAACGATGTCCAATCTGCTTAATTCATACCTAAAGTCCGAAATAGCATTTTCTCAAATTGAAATAATATTGTATAATTTACCAGATAACATATATCTAATATCAAATTGGATCAACTATGCAATACCGCTTTTCGGTTCTACGAATTTTAAGGTCTCGGCTTTGGAACTTGGTACCATGCGCTTGCCGCTTTCACCTATTATATCTCAAAAAGTAAATGTAAAAAAAAGCATTAAATTGATGCGACATGCTATTGACAGTGGTATCAATTATTTTGATACAGACTGGCCATACCACTTGGGTCAAAGTGAACGAATAATCGGCAAAGCCTTGCAAGATGGATACCGAGAGAAGGTACATCTTGTGACAAAATTGCCCATGTTTTTTATTTCCCGTGAAGCTGAATTTGATTTTTATCTTAACTCTTCTTTAAAAAGGCTTCAAACCGATCATGTGGACACATATCTTTTTCATGCTTTTAGCAAGAAAACGTTTGAACGTATGATAAAATTAAACCTACTTGATAAAATGAAGAAAGCACGGGGTGAGGGAAAAATTGGAAATATAGAATTTTCCTTTCATGATACCTTGCCTGTCTTTAAAGAGATCGTGGATTATTTTGACTGGAATGTGGTTCAGATTCAGTACAACTACATGGACACGGTGCTGCAAGTGGGACGCGAAGGGCTGGAATACGTCGCCGCAAAGAACATGGCGATCGTGATCATGGAACCATTAAAAGGAGGACAACTTGCAAATCCCCCGCAGGAAGCCAAAGATGTTATGACGGCATCCGGGATCGATCGTTCCCCTGTGGACTGGGCGCTTCAATATCTTTGGGATCACCCGGAAGTCTCTTGCGTAATCAACGGCATGGGTGACATGAACATGATCAATGAAAATTGCAGTTCGGCAAAACACTCCGGAATTGGAAGCTTGTCGCAAAATGAGCTCAAAGTCATAGATGAACTTGTCGGTATTTCCCGAAAAAGTATTTTAGTACCTTGTACCGACTGCAAATATTGTATGCCTTGTCCTTTTGGGGTAAACATTTTACTTCATTTTGCCACATTGAATCACCAAACTATCGAACGTCGACTTTACTACAAATTCTTTGTCCGTCGCTCATATTCAGCTTTGGTAAAAAACAAGAGACACCTCAATAAAAGCAAAACAAACGGACATGCATCACTTTGCACCGAATGCGGTGCTTGTATCCCCAAATGCCCACAAGGCATTAATATTCCGCTTGAATTAAAAAAAACACTGGGAGTGCTGGATAAGAGGAAAAATGTTGAAGATGTGTTTACGCTATAAATATTATTCTGAGGTAGAGACAAGGCGTTGCCTTGTCTCTACGATATTTCCACCGATCTCATCGTAGCACCACACCATCCATTCTTCGCTAAAGCTTCGAAGGACAGGTGGCATATCTCTACATATTTTTCTTTCTTTTCCTTTTCCCTCATATTAATTTTCAACGCTTTTTAAGAATATGAAAGGAAGAAAATTACCATGCGAATGATCATCATGAATAGTTATGATAAAATGAGTGTCTTTACCGCGACATATATTGCGGAACGTATCAATAATTATGAAGCAAGCGCTGATAATCCATTTGTACTGGGTCTGCCAACCGGCTCATCTCCTTTGGGCGTTTACAAGGAATTGATCCGGCTTCACAAAGCAGGAAAAGTTTCATTTAAGAACGTTGTGACTTTCAACATGGATGAATATATCGGACTACCTGAAGATCACCCCGAGTCGTACCACTATTTTATGCACGAAAATTTCTTTCAACATATTGATATCCCTAAAGATAATATAAATATCCTGAACGGTAACGCCGAGGACCTTGAAAAAGAATGCTATAATTATGAAATGAAAATCCAGAACTATAACGGAATTGATTTGTTCATGGGTGGTATCGGTCCTGATGGCCATATTGCTTTCAATGAACCCGGTTCATCACTCTCTTCACGTACACGCATTAAGTCTTTAACTTACGATACCATTCTTGCCAATTCGCGCTTCTTTGACAATGATGTCAATAAAGTTCCAAAACAAGCTCTAACCGTAGGTGTTGCCACCGTTATGGATGCCGGCGAAGTGATTATTTTGGTCAACGGTTATAAAAAAGCTGTCGCCCTTCAAAAAGTCGTGGAAGAAGGTATTAATCATATGTGGACCGTTTCTGCTTTACAGCTTCACCCTCGTGGTATAATCGTCTGCGATGACGAAGCAACAATGGAACTGAAAGTTGGTACCGTAAAATACTTTAAAGATATTGAACACGAAGCAATCAATTCCGTGACAAGTGACGTGTAACTCGTTAAATTCTTTTCACAGATTACTTAGATTTGTATAGATTACTTATAAGGCTTATTAAGCTGCAATAATTTGTGCCATTTGCGGATTGTATTTTCTTGTTTAATTTATTGTGTCTTCGTGTACTTTGAATCTTTGCGAAAGACATTCAATATTTCAACGTTTCAACCTCTCAACATTTTATTATTAATTCCATTAACTTCTTATTACCTTTTGTGTCAAAGATGCGAAGAACAAAAAAGGAAAAAAATGAAAAAAATATTGATACTTATACTCACAATGATGTCAGTCGCGATCTTACCGGCTGCAACTCTTTCAGGATTGATCAAAGACGTAAAAACGAACAAGGTACTTGAATTTGCCAATATTGCCGTTTATGAAAAAGATAGCGAAACTATCAAGACCGGGACCATGTCAGGTATTGACGGTATTTTTCGTGTTTTTAACGTCCCGGCCGGTAATTATTATCTTGTTATTACATATATGGGTTACGAACAAAAACAGTTTGATGGTGTAACTCTAAATGGTAAAAATGTAGATGTCGGTACCATCATGCTGAATCCTGAAACATTAAAGATGGGTAATGTTATTGTAGAAGCGGAAAAACCGGCAGTTACATATAGAATCGATAAACGTGTGATCGACGCATCGCAATTCCTTTCCGCCAAAGGCGGGACCGCGGTGGAGATCCTTGAAAACGTACCCTCTGTAGATGTGGATATCGAGGGAAATGTTTCCCTGCGTGGCAACTCCAATTTTACTGTCATGATCGACGGCAGGCCATCAGTGCTTGAGCCCCAGGATGCTTTGGAAAGTATCCCCGCAGCTGCAGTTGAAAATATTGAGATCATGACCAATGCCTCTGCAAAATATGAAGCCGAAGGCGGTGCCGGAATCATTAATATCGTAACCAAACGCGATAAACGGATCGGAATTACCGGATTGGCATCGATCAACGCAGGTACCAATAATCTTGGCGGTAATGTTTTATTGAACTATACAAATACTAAAATCACCGCTTATATTTCTTTAGATTATAGCAAACGAAATTTTACCGGTGAATCCTATGTCGATCGAATTCTTTATTCTCCTGACACAACTGCAGAATTTATTTCAACCGGTGATCGGAATCATGGTCGTGGCGGCTGGGGGATCCGGGGCGGACTGGATTGGTTTATCACAAAAAATGATGTGGCCGGCATAACTTTTAATTACGGACCCCGCTCTTCACTTGGGAGTTCTACAACCGCATATGAAATCATTTACAAAGATCCGGTCAGTAACGCCGTATTCAACACCTATGATTATACAAGCTATGAGAACAGCACAAGGGGCGGTTCACGTTATAGCATAAAAATGGATTATACTCACACTTTTCCCGCTAAAATAGTAGAAAATAATACCAACAGATCAAAAGGCGCCGGACAATCGGGACATGGTCCCGGAGGACCTAGCGGAGCTGCGCAATCTATAGATAAAAAAAACAACACCAAGCATCAAATCAAATTCGATGTATCTTATTCAAATTGGAATATGGATGAAAAATCATTTACTTACCTTGTAGATGCTTTCGGTGATACGACTGAAGGACAAAAAACAACAGAGATCGGACCTTCAAACAGTATTCGTGGTAATCTTGAGTACACTCTTCCTATTGACAAAAAAAGCAATTTTGAAGCGGGTTTAAATGGCAAATTCAACTGGAAAAGGGATGGTAATGATATGTGTTACTATGATCCTTTGATCGGCGATTTTGGAGAACCCATTGAACAATTCTCAAATCTTACAAACTATAAGCAAAATACATTTTCGGGTTACGCCTTGTATTCTGCCGATTTCGGTCTGTTTGGTATCCAACCCGGCGTACGTGCAGAATATACATATCGTGAGATCGACAGCGATGCGGCAGATTCAACATATGTGATCGATAGATTACATATCTTTCCTACACTTCATATGTCATTGCAATTACCTGCCAATATTCAATTAATGGGGTCTTATACCCGCCGCATTTCCCGTCCCCGCGGATGGCAGCTAGAGCCTTTTTACAGTTGGTGGGATGCTTATAATATCCGCGTAGGTAATCCGGCATTGGCACCCGAAATGACCGATTCTTATGATTTTTCGGTTCAAAAGAGTTTTGGTAAGAACTTCATCTCGCTGGATGCTTTTTATAAACGTACGACAGATAAAATCGAACGAATTCAAACCGTTTACGAAGATGATGTGATCCTGAACACTTACGAAAATGTCGGGGTCGATCGATCCACGGGTATCGAAGTTATGAGCAATTTAAATATTTATAGCTGGTGGATGATGAACATATCCGGACGCCTTTACCACTATCGGGTCGCAGGTGAGCTTTATGAGGAAAGTTTTGATGAATCAAGCTATAACTACAGCGCCCGTATGAGAAATACGTTTGTGTTAAAAGATACTCGTTTGCAGGTGGGATTATCTTACAGATCAAAGACAGCTACCGCTCAGGGAACGAGCTCGGGTGGTTTGATGACAGACCTGGGTGTTCGTCAGGATTTCTTTGATGGTGTTTTATCGGCAACCCTCCAAGTCAGGGATATTTTCGGTACCGGGTTCCGCCAGTATGAGGTCACAACACCCACCTATTATACATATTCCGAATTCAATCGTGATGCACCCATAATCTCACTGGATCTTTCATTGAAGATCAACAATTACAAGAAACAACAAAACGGTAACGGTTTTGAAAGCGATGACTTCAATTCCGAAGATGGCGGAGAATATTAAAGAAGGTTTAAAAGTTTAACGTTTAAAATTTGTAAATTAAAGGAAACGGGACCATAGGTCCCGTTTTTTTATTCCTGTCATTTCGACTGATAAATCTCATTTATGGTGGTAAAGAATCAAGCCTATTCCATATTAAATATAAATCATTTTTTTGTTACTTGAACATTGGATTATCTTTGATCAATTGCACACCATATTCACCTATATGGTTGATCACGTCTTTTGCACGGATGAACATTTTGTAACGATATTCACTGTAATTTTCGTCTTCGGGATTAAAGCTTAAAATATTAACATCGCCGTCTTCATGGATAAATTTCCCGTCACCAATATAAATGCCGACATGGGTAATACGTTCACTTCCATCGTCACGGTAGTTACCAAAGAACAAAAGATTACCCGGTTTGAGTTTATCCAGTTCCTGATTTCCCTCTGCAACAGTTTTCCCAACAAGAGCTTGTTGTGAGGCATCCCGGGGTAAATAAATCCCATGCAGAAACATGACCGTGCGAACGAAGCCCGAACAGTCCAGCATTTTTGTAGATGTTCCACCCCAAAGATAGGGCCGTCCCATATATGTATGTGCCAGCTCTACCACACTTTTGGGAGAAATTTTCACATTTCCCAACCATTCATAGAAATTCATACACTGTACAGTTTTCACATAGCCTTCTCTGAAATCAGGAAACACGACTTTTGTAAAATCCCCTTGTCTCCACAGCTCACGTAAAAAACTTTTTGCCGTAATATCACTTACAATTTGAGATTTTGTTGATGGCTTAGAGTAAACATAACCGGCATCGGCAAGAAAAATGATCTTTTCTGATTTCCGCCAATTTTTAAATTCCGATGGGGTCATGGCCGTAAAGGCACGTCCCTCGATCCAACCTAAATATCCGTCGGGTGTCTGAACATAATAATCACCCTTGTCATGCTTTTTATAGACCCGCAGAGGGACACCTAGCACAGCTTGTGTGGCCATTTCACTTCGAGCTGACGGTTCAACACGAATATTGGCAACCGATCGATTTACAACGCCATATGTTTTCCCTCGTAATTCTTTGTCGGGAAGAAGGCGAACTTTATTTGCAACCGTATAACCTTCTTCTTCCAGAGCCGTCACCATGGACTTAAGTCCATTGGCGGAATTCATCTCACCTTCAAGTGTAACAACTTTTCCATTTTGTTTATAATCTATATCAAAAATATTGACCCGGCGGTCCGGACATACTTCTGCTTTCGTCTCATCTATAAAGGCCTGAACGTCCCTTACGGGGACATTACCGCATGAGACCAGCAAGATAAGGCTTAATAAAATGGGAAATATTTTTTTCATCTTCATTCCTTATGTTTGGTAGATGAATATAAGAAAAAGAGTCACCTATTAAAAATAAAAAACCGCTTCACATAAATAGCAAATCTTCAATTTGCTTTCTCTTTGCTTCTGTGTATATTTTCCTAAATCATTGGAAAAAGGAAAGGGACATATACATGAAACTTAAAACCACATTAAAGACATTCTTCTTGCTTGCTTTTACGGGACTTCTTTTGGCACAGATCGTCCCGGATATTGATGGATATAAAACCTTGAAATGTGATTTCCATATGCACACCATATTCTCCGATGGATTAGTGTGGCCAACCATTCGTGTTGATGAAGCTATCAATGAAGGCTTGGATGCGATCGCCCTAACAGATCATCTTGAATATTTGCCACATAAAAAATATGTTTCAACTGATATGAACGCATCGTTTGAAATCGCAAAAAAAAGAGCGAACTTCAAGAAACTTATTTGTATCCGCGGAGCGGAATTTACACGCTGGATGCCACCTGGACATTTTAATGCACTTTTTATTCAAGATGCCAATAAACTTCTGATCAACGACTTTCTGCCGGCTATTGAAGAAGCTATATCTCAGGGAGCTTTTATTTTTTGGAACCACCCCGGTTGGATCGTTCATCAACCGGACAAAGTCGTACGCTGGTATGATGTCCACCAAACCATGGTAGATCGGGGTTGGCTGCACGGCATTGAGTTTGCGAACTATCATGAGCATTATAACGCAGTACTCGAATACACAAATAAATATGATCTTGCCGTATTGGGCAATTCAGATATACACGGTATGGCTCATGAGGTATTTCTAAAAGATCATGCCCACCGCACCTTGACCCTTGTTTTTGCTGAGAACAAAACTGAAAAAGCCGTAAAAGAAGCGCTTTTTGCAAAACGAAGCATTGCTCTTTCGGATGATGATATTTTAGCCGGTCCAAAAGAACTGGTTGATAAATTTATTCATGCCTGTATTCAGATCAAGGGATATACTTTAACCAACCTTAGCGAGATCCCCTTCAGCCTTGAAAATAACACAGGAGAAACCTATGTTCTTGAGCCTCTGGGTAGTTTGACAATGCCAAACGAAGATGAATGGAATATCAAAAATGTTTGGATTAACAAAAACGAACATTTGAAATTGTTGCTCGGGCACTAGAAAGACAGCGTAAGGACACTTAATAATCATCGTATTTTTATCTTGCATAGTGAAAAACTTACTCTTATCTTTTCCCAAAATTTGATAAAGAGGTAAAATAATTTTGAGTTCATTTAACGAATTACTATGTCCCAAATGCGGTGAGCCGCTAGACAAGGCTGCCCTAAAAACTCGCTTGTATTGTCCGCATTGCAAAACGAACTTAAAAAATGATTTATATATTGATTTTTTAGAATATATTATTGAACAAGGTATTGTTGATAATATTGATTTCTTTGATGCATCTCTTTTCGGAAATGACTTTTTGAGATACGAAAGCAACGATATGGATAGCGAACATGATATTGCTGATGTTGAAAACGATAATCCGCAGAATTTCCTTGATGATAATATGATTTCAATTGAAGATGAGTTTATCGCCGATATTGAACCGGCACAGGGTGAACAAGATGATTTTACTGTCTTTGAAGTAGATGAAAGTGATGATGACAATGAATGAAAACGAAAAAAACAAGCGCATTGAAATAAACATCAATGAAAAAACAGCACAGGGCATTTATGCCAATCTGCAAATCGTAACACATAGTCCGGGTGAGTTTATTCTTGATTTTTGTCAGGTCCTTCCGGGGCTTCCGAAAGCCAATGTAATTTCCCGTATGATCCTCTCCCCTCAGCACGCAAAAGCTTTGATGAAAACTCTAGCTGCAAATATCTCCCGATACGAACAGAATTTCGGCGAGATAAAAGAACTTCAGCATGCCAAACAGCCTCAATTGCAATTTCAAGCTGATAAAAAAGAAGATGAGTGAACTCTACCAAACCGACTATTCTTATAATTATGAGTATTCTAATGGATATTTTGTTAAAATTTAAAGGAGTTATTTTATTAATATCAATAAAAATAATATAAGAGGAGGCGCGGCAACGAGTTGTCATTATAAACCCGACACCGCAAAAGTTTACA
>CAYPTO010000020.1:0-10613 GCA_964413625.1 uncultured bacterium | reverse complement strand
AGCGGTGGCGCAAAAATGTCCAAATCTTTGGATAATTATATTGGCCTTACCGACACACCTGAAGATATGTATGGCAAGACCGTTTCGATCAGCGATGATTTGATCCTTAAATATTTTACGCTGGTGACCGACACACCTTCTGAAGAGATCGTAGCATTTAAAAAAGCCATGGAAGACGGAACGAATCCACGAGATATTAAGCATGAACTTGCATGGCGTTTAGTTAAAAGATATCATAATGCAGCTGCCGCAGATCGTGCAAAAGATCATTTTCAAAAAGTATTTGTAAAAAAAGATATTCCGGATGATATTCCGGAGTATTTTGTAAAATCCGACGAATTGTTTATTACAAAATTAATGGTTGAAAGCGGTTTGTGCCAATCGGGCGGGGAGGCAAAACGACTTATTTCTCAAGGAGGTGTTTCTATAAATGGAATACGTATCAAATCCTACGCAGATCCTTTGGAAGTTAAAGATGGTGATGTTTTAAAAGTCGGCAAGCGTAAATTTCTTAAGCTAAAGAAATAGCAAAATTTTATATAAATACCCATAAAGGTACATCATGAAATGGTCACCTCTTGCGGAAAAAGTTCATCAGTCATTAATCCGCAAAAACTTGCTGGAACAAAACGATAAGATTTTACTGGCTGTTTCCGGGGGTGTAGATAGCGTTGTGATGTTATCAGTATTTTTGGAACTGCAAGAACGATGGAATTGGGAGCTTGTTGTCGGTCATATTGATCATGGACTTAGGCCTCTTGACGATAAAAAAGAATCACAATTTTGCAGAGAGCTTGCAGAAAAGAATAATTTGCTATATGTTGAAGAAACAGTTGACCTTGATAGTATTGAAAGTAAAGAGGAATATGCTATCATTAGCTCTCAAAACCCCAGTATAGAATCTTTGGCCCGCGATGTTCGTTACAAAGTATTTTTGAGGTGGAAAAATAATTTAAAATGTGATGCGGTCTGCACGGCACATCATGCAAATGATCAGGCGGAAACCGTATTGTACCGCATGTTAACCGGAGCCGGACTTAAGGGCCTCACCGGTATTCCTGTGACCCGGGGATTTATCAAAAGGCCGCTTCTGACTTTTCTCCGTAAAGAAATTGAAAATTATGCAAAAGAAAGAGGGTTATATTATTTTCTGGATTACAGTAATGCGGATGAAAAATTTGCCAGAAACAAGATCCGTCATTCTGTATTGCCGACATTAAAAAATATGGGTTTCCCTCGATGTGAAACAGCTTTGGCAAATTCGGGTTTAGCCCTGGAAGAAGCCGTACAAGTGGTTGATCATTATACAAAAATTGAGATGGAGCAAGTTTTAGATATTAATGATAAAGAATTGAAGCTGTCAATTAAAGAATACTTGAGTTTGCCCCGATTAATTCAAAAACAGATTTTAAAAAATATTTTCAAATATGAATTAAATATTTCAAAACATCTTTCTGAAGACCAGTTACTTCAAATAAGTAATTTTATTGTTTCTTCAGAAACCGGCAAAACAATGGAATTATTTAAGCAAAAGCTAATAAAGGGTCGAAAACATATAATTATTCCATTGCATGAATCTCAAAATCTGAGTATAGATATAGTATGTAAAGAAGGGAAAATACTAATTCCTACAACAGATGTTGAGATTGAAATTAAGATCCTTGAAGTCCCTGAGTGCCTAAAGACCAATGATAATACGGCCTTATTTTCTATGGAGATTATGGGTCGGAAATGTCAATTACGAACCCGGGGGCCCGGCGATAAAATGAAAGTATTCGGGTCGGGGTATTCAAAAAAGATCAACGATATTTTAAAAGATGAAAAAGTAAATATTGCCGATAAAAGGCGTCAGCCGGTTTTTGTTCTGGACAATGATGTTTTATGGATACCCGAAGTAAAGCGATCTGATCGATATACAGTTAATAAAAATGATGATAAAATGATAATGATCACATACAAACATGGAGCAGGTAAATGATAAAAAAAACCTTAACCCTTGATTACGGTGGCTCTTTTGATGGAGAAGAATTGGATCTGTTGATATCTGAAGAAGACATTCAAGAACGTATTCGCCTTCTTGCCCGTAGGATATCAGCTGACTACAAAAAAAAGAAGAAACCTCCTA
The DNA here is from genome assembly GCA_964413625.1 of uncultured bacterium. Taxonomy (GTDB): domain Bacteria; phylum Fidelibacterota; class Fidelibacteria; order Fidelibacterales; family Fidelibacteraceae; genus M50B103. The sequence goes on along the minus strand of CAYPTO010000020.1, from coordinate 8,488 downwards.
TCATTATTGGGGTTCTCAATGGAAGTTTTTATTTTATGGCCGATCTTTTAAGGGCAATGACCATTGAAGCTGAAATGGATTTTATTAAAATTTCATCTTATCAAAAGACCGGCTCAACAGGTACTATTCGTCTGATCAAAGATATCAGTGCCGATATTACGGAACGAGATCTTATTCTTGTAGAAGATATTGTGGATACGGGTTTGTCGATCAACTATCTTCGAAAGCACTTTGAAAACAGTCATCCCGGCTCTGTTCGCGTTGCAACCCTGCTTTATAAAAAAGAGATCACAAAAGTTGAAATCGAACCCGAATATGTCGGTTTTGAAATTCCAGATAAGTTTGTCGTTGGCTATGGTTTGGATATTGAGCAACAATATCGGCGTTTACGGGATATTTTCGCTATGAATATCGAGAAAAACCAATAAAAAATGGGACATAATCTCGTAAAGATATAGTATATTAATAAAATATAAAGGAGATTGCATGTTCAACCGTTTTTATAGTAGCCCCGACGGGAATCCGGAAAACAACAAAAAGCCTAAACCACCCTCAGACGGCGGACCCAATTTTAAGGGACCTGTTAAAATCCCTAAAACGCCATTAATTTGGATTGGCTTGGTTATTGTCATGCTAATTTTGGCACAAATTTTTGGAACCGCCGGAACTCAGGGTGAAAAGAAGCTTTCTTATACACAATTTAAAACATATTTGAATGAAGGCAAAATTCAGAATGGAGTTTTTGAGGGCAACACCTTATCGGGAAAATTTAAAGAGCCCATGCCGGATTATGTCAATGGCAAAGATGTGGAATATTTGCGCTATCGTGTCACGATCTTACATCTTGATACCGAATTGTTAAATCAATGGGATGATGCCGGCCTGGAATATGAATTTAAAGAACCCAGCATTGGCTTTGGCGATATTCTTATGAATATTCTTCCCTGGATCGTGATCATTGTAGTCTGGGTCGTTTTAATGCGCCGCATGTCCGGGAACAAGAACGGCCAATCCGGAGGCGGTATATTTTCATTCGGGAATACAAATCCGGCAAAGAAATTTAATCCCGAAAATTCAAAGATCACATTTAAAGATGTTGCCGGGTGCGTTGAAGCTAAGCAAGAACTGCAAGAGATCATTGAATTTTTGAAAACGCCGGAGCGCTTTCAGCGTCTTGGTGGAAAGATCCCTCGCGGCGCTTTGTTGTTGGGCCCTCCCGGGACCGGAAAAACTTTGCTTGCAAAAGCTGTTGCCGGGGAGGCAAAGGTTCCCTTTTATAGCATTTCAGGGGCTGATTTTGTGGAAATGTTTGTGGGTGTGGGTGCAAGTCGAGTTCGAGGATTATTTGACCAAGCTCTTAAAAACTCACCGGCCATTGTATTTATTGATGAAATAGATGCCGTAGGGCGTCAACGAGGTGCCGGATTAGGCGGTGGTCATGATGAGCGTGAACAAACCCTGAATCAACTTTTGGTTCAAATGGATGGTTTTAATTCCGATGCAAGTGTTATTGTGATCGCAGCAACGAACCGGCCGGATATTTTGGATTCCGCTTTGCTGCGTCCGGGTCGCTTTGACAGACAGATCGTTGTGGATGTCCCTGATGCCGTTGGTCGTGAAGGTATTTTAAAAGTACATGCAAAGAATATTAAATTATCACCCAAGGTTGATCTTAAAACATTAGCTAAAGGTACACCAGGTATGGTCGGAGCAGATCTTGCCAATCTTGTCAATGAAGCTGCTTTGTTGGCTGCACGTAAAAATCACAAATCCGTTTCTAATGTTGACCTTGAAGAAGCTAAAGATAAAGTAATGATGGGCACGGAAAGAAAATCCATGTTGCTTAGTGAAGATGACAAACAGATCACAGCTATTCATGAAGCCGGTCACGCGCTTATCGGTGTTTTACTTAAAGATGCAGATCCCGTTCATAAAGTCAGTATTATTCCTCGTGGCAGAGCGCTTGGTATAACCCACATGCTTCCTGAGGCAGATAAGTATAATTACACTAAAGGATATATAAATGCACAATTACAGGTCATGATGGGTGGCCGCGTTGCAGAAGAGCTGGTAAATGAAGATATCACGACCGGTGCAAGTAATGACATTGAGCGAGCAACCGACATGGCACGCAGAATGGTCTGTGAATGGGGTATGAGTGATGAATTTGGTGTAGCAACCTTTGGTAGTAAAACCAATGAAATATTCTTGGGCCGTGACTTTGGAACCACAAAAAATTACTCCGAAGCAACAGCACAAAAAATTGACCAGGAAGTACAAAAGATTATCAGTGTGGCTTACGATAAAGCAAAAACTTTGTTAAAGGAAAATAGTGATACTCTGAGAGCTATTGCCGATGCACTGTTGGAAAAAGAATCTCTGGACCGTGAACAGCTTGAAAAAATAGTTACGGACAAGGGAATTAAATTAAAAACAAAATAACGATCTTTGATATATTATGGGCAAAATATTAAACACCCAAATAATGGGAATATTGAATGTTACTCCCGATTCTTTCAGTGATGGGGGCCTATACCGCAAATTGCCGGAAGCCGTTGTGCAAGCTGAAAAAATGATTGAAGCAGGAGCGGATATTATTGATATTGGCGGAGAGTCTACACGACCGGGATCTGAGCCGATTTCACTTCAAGAAGAGATGGATCGTGTTTTGCCGGTTCTGGACAAGCTCGCGGATCATGATGTTGAAATATCAATTGATACCACTAAACCGAAACTTGCACACGAGGCTTTAAAAAGGGGAGCGGATATTATCAATGATATTTACGGACTACAATATGGTTCTTTGATAGCAGAATATGTCGCAAAGTACCGGGCAAAGTTAATTATTATGCATATGAAGGGTATTCCTAAAACCATGCAGTTGGATCCGGATTCAAAAGATATTATTCAAGAGATCACGAATTTTTTTAAAGATCAATCAAAAATAGCTCTTGAAAAAGGGGTAAAAAAAGACAACATTATTTTGGACCCCGGTATTGGGTTTGGCAAGCGTCTTGAAGACAATATCCGCATTTTGAAAGAACTTAAAACTTTTCAAGATATGGGTTTCCCTCTTTTACTGGGAGCTTCACGAAAATCAATGATAGGTGATATTAGCGGTGCGAAAGTCACTCAGCGATTACCGGGATCTTTAGCGATCGCATGTGTAGCTGCGCAACGCGGCGTAGATATTATTAGAGTACATGATGTGGCTGAAACAGTTCAGGCACTGAAAATAATAGAGAATATATGGTAGAATTGTTTAACATAGGATTTATCTCTGTAACACTTCTTGATATTATTGATATCATTGTTGTGGCTTTGGTGTTTTATGGGGCATATCTTTTGTTTCGCGATACACGTGCCAGTCAAATGCTTTATGGTATGATAGCAATTGCTATTCTTGGTTTTGTTGCCCATTTGCTTGATTTTCGGGCAACTGCCTGGTTATTTGAAAGGCTCGCAACAGTTTGGGTTATTTTATTTATAATTCTTTTTCAACCTGAATTAAGGCGAATATTATTGTATATTGGACAAAATCCATTATTGCGCTGGATCTCAAAGTCTGATAACAGTAAAACGGAAGAGATCATTCATTCTGCCTTTGAACTGAAAAAGGCAGGTTTGGGTGCCCTAATGGTTGTTATTAGAGATACCGGATTAAAGTCGATTGTAGAGCGCGGTGTACAAATAAATGCCGTCGTTAATCATGACTTGATCTTATCAATTTTTAATACATCGTCACCATTGCATGATGGTGCGATCATTATTTATGAAGATAGAATATTAGCGGCAAAATGTATTTTGCCGCTAAGCGAAAATATTGAACTTGACCCCACGATCGGCACTCGCCATCTTGCGGGTTTGGGCTTATCAGAAGAAAGCGATACAGTTGTCATTATTGTGTCAGAAGAACGGGGCAAAATATCAATTGCCTATCAAGGAAAATTAAAACGGGATGTGAATGAAGACGAAATGCGAACATCGTTGTACACATATTTGTCGAGCCGCTAGCAGTATTTTACTACTACTGTTTATTGTGGTTTCCGGTTTATATTCTGCAACTTGGAACATTAAAGAATCTCCATCGCTATTTTCCTATAAGTGGGAAATAAGCCAAGATGATATTAACGAATTTGTAAAATCCGGACAAATAAGCAATAGCGGTATTTCCGGAAGTTTTTATTACCGGGGCAGATACTATCCCGTATATACAACATTGGTTGAAAATTCAAGAGATCAATTAGCTTTTCAAATAAAAGATAAAAAAGAAAGCAGATTTGCTATTCCGGAGATATCTGTAGATTATGACGATATTGATCCCCAGGCAATTGATAGATTTGATGTAAATACCTTAACTGATTTTATTCGCTTACAAGAAGTTCCCGGCATTGGAACTCTTGTCGAGATCACACCATTTATCCCTAAACAAGATGGAAGTATTGCTTGCTTAACAAATGCTGATATTCAGCTTTTATCAACAAGTTCAGCCAGCTTAAAAAAAGCTACCTTAGAAAAACAAAAAAATGATTTAGCTAAAACAGCATCACTTAAAGCTGATCTCCCCGATGAATTTTGTGCCTTATATATTCAGGAAGCAGGTGTTTATCAAGTCAGTGGACAGGATTTGGCAGATAGGGATATTGATATTCGGCAAATCCATCCTGATAATATTAAACTATTCTGGTGGGGTGAAGAGATCCCCTGTCGTGTAACCAGCACCTATGAACAGGGACAAGAAACATTTCAATATCACGATGTGATACAATTTTATATACCTGAATTAAAGAACCCGTATGGCAATTATAAATTTAATCCATTTTCAGATTATGATGTTATTCAACTAAATTGGTCTGACGGTGATGGTTTAAGATATATTCAGGAAAACAGTGAGATTAGCAATGGGCAAGATAAGTTTATGCCAAGCGAAAATAGAACTTTTAGAAGTACGATACATATAGAAAAAAATCAACAATATTTATCACTGGCACGTCTTCACGAAGAAGAACTTTCACATAAATATGAACATGAGTTTTATTCACCCTCAATTCGTATTGGGAGAAGTGTTGCTTTCCCTTTTGAATTATGGGATCCTGTTTTAGATTCACCCTATAATGTAGAATTTATATTACGCATGCAGGGCTTGACCTATTCTGTTGATGATGAAATGGACCACCAGATATATGTAACGGTAAACAATCAATATCTTTTAGAAGACGAGTGGGATGGACAAGTACCTAAGATATCAAGTAACGCAGATATGCAATATAATCATGAAAATTTAATTAATGGTTTAAATTCAATAGACATATCGGTAAAAGGTTTTGAAAGCAATCCATATTTGGATGATCAAGTACTGTTTGATTGGCTCGAAGTCAGTTATGATCGTTACATGATCGCCCATGACAACAGATTACTTTTTACACCTCAACATGGTCCGGGAACTTATTTATTTCAAGTTAAAGGGCTTACGTCTGCGACCAATGTATTGATTTTAAAAAATGGGACCAATTGGATACGCGGATATTATGTTGTGCCCGAAGATACCGTAAACGGTGAGCCAACCTACTCGATCTATTTTGAAGACCAATGTAACGGTAATGAAAGCTATCAGGTAGCCGGACCGGGAAAAGAAAATGAAAACGCTTATGGAATTGTTACTCTCGATTCAATACGATATGTTAATAGATTGGAAAATGAATATTACAATGAAAATCAAGAAGGTGATTATTTAATTATTACCCATAAAGATTTTTATGAAACAGCACTTAAACTTGTAGAGCATAAAGAAAATATAGGTTTCACCCCCGCAATCTATGAGTTGGAACGAATTTATGATGAATATAACTATGGGAACGAAAGTCCTTACGCATTAAAAGCTTTTTTAACTGAGGCATATTCAACATGGCACATAAGACCTAAATATGTTTTGTTTATTGGAGATACGGGAACAAAAAATCCACTACCAATTATTAAGTATCAATCTGCAGGTTCAAGGGGAGCAGTTATTACCGAGCCATGGTTTGTAGATATTGACGATGATTTTGTCATGGAAATGGCACTGGGAAGACTACCTATATCAACTGCAGACGAATTAGATAGTATTATTACTAAAATCGTTGCATTTGATTTGATGGAAAATCCTCGGCAAAGTAATCGAATGGCATTGTTAACAGGTCCTGAGAGTACATTTAAAGGACAAATGCAAAATTATATAAATAATGTTTCTCCTGACTATATCCAGGCAGATCGCTTATATCTGTATGATTCACAAGTTACCGGTGATTTTGATGCCGGCATATATGCTACAGATACCTTGGTTAAATTTATAAATGATGGCATTTTTTGCATCAACTATTTGGGCCACGGAGGTGGATACACTTGGGATAATTATGTACTGCCCTATGAAGCATTTGATCGTTTTAAAGCAGGTAAACCATTTATTGTAAACTCTCTCACTTGTTTTACAAATACATTTTCAAACAATAATGCATTGGGAGAGATGTTTATTCGGCACCCTCGTGGCGGAGTTTCCGTTCTCTCCTCGACAGGTTATGGTTGGATAAATTCCAATTATTACGTTTTTGAAAAACTTATGCAGCACATGTTCGAAGACCACATGTCTCATGGTCAGGCCATACAGGTAGCTTTAACGGATTACTTTTTTTCCACTTTCGGTCGAAATGCAAATTTTATTGATCGAGTAGATGGTCAAATTACTTATAAGTATTTTAGAAAATCCCTGTTTTACCAAATGTGTATAATTGGCGATCCCTCGGCTCGTTTCCCACAAAATGATCAAGAAGCAATTAATGTTACCCCCAAGAGTGTTTCATCAGAGGATGAAATATCAATTCAGGTTGACCAGGTAAATGCTATTGCAGGGTATATGGATATTGTTGGAAGTCGTGGAGAAGAGCAAAAATTTCCCTTAAAGCAAAAAATAGACCTAAATTTCCAACAGGGAAATTCACGGTATATCATGCCCTCTATGCCGGATAATATTTATGATGGTTTACTTCAACTTACATACTGGGATGATGACAATAATATTTACACAAGCTCCGCTTCAATTGCATTTAATGCCCCGTTTATAGAAGAAATAACATATTCACCTAAAGTGCCGGAAGTCGCAGACTCTGCAGTAAATATTCAAATAACATTTGATGCTGCTTCAAACCTTGATTCGGTTAGTTTGCGAGTTTATGCCGATAGATCATTAAATGCCGGTTATCACATGCTTCCCATGGGTTTTGTAGAAAATGGAAAATTTGAAACAAAACAGAAATTAATTTACACCAGTAAAACATCTTTCTATACAAGCGAAAGTGATACATCTTCTCCTGTTTTATATTATTCGGGCAATTATTTTATGCCGGTAATGTATATAAATGGCGAAGAGTTAACCGGTGATTATTATTATTTAGCTCCAAATATATCAGAAGAACAAGACATATCAATTTTAGACTATTCAATTGAAAACGGTAAAAGCAAACTTGTGCTATACAATCAAGCTGATACAAGCGTATATGTAAAAATTCAAATGAGTATTGATGAACCAAATATTTCATGTTCACTTGAAGATACCGTTTTGACTATTTTCGATGTAAACGGTCAAAACGAATCGGGTACAGACAAAATCAACACCTATTATTTTGAATTCTTACCACTTTTTGGGAGTAGCACCGTTAAGATCTCAATAGAGCCTTTAGCAATTAACGATTCGGATACGTCAAACAATAAAATGGAAATTGCTATTGATAATAAATGGTTAAGTAGTAAAGATGGTCATTTTATTAATGTTGATAAAGATACGCTCGAATTATCTGGAACCACTTTTAAAGATCTTTTTCCCGGAGAGAACGATTTGTTTAATGGCGCTATTTATATAAATAATTATAACAGGAACTATAATCTTTCAAAATTTGGAGCCACGCAGGGAATATTGAATTTAATATATATCAATTCCAGCGAAAAAGATATTGATTTTCAGGGATCAATTTTATCATCATTACTTGATGATGGTAAAATAGTTTGTTATTTAAGCTCAACATTGGATCAATTTTATGTTCTTCCAAATACTCAAATTGATAGTCTAAGTTATTTTCCGATCCAAAAACCGGGATATTATCTTTTGGCATACTCTAATGAATCAATTCCACCTAATATTGAGCTAAATATTAATGCAAGAGAAATTTTAGTTGGTGGTTACGTCTCCGAACGATCTGATTTTTCAGTTATTTTAACTGATAATTATGGTGTACACCCCTTGCCATATTTTTGGGATATATTGCTTGATGGAGAAGAGCTATCTGAAGATAATGTATCTGAACTTAAAGGCGGAAATATTTCTGAACTGGGAATTAATTTTAAATTAGATATGGAAATTGGCGAGCACACCTTGCAAGTAGTGGCCCATGATCTTGTCGGCAATAGATCAGAAACAGACGTGTACGACATTATTTATACCGGCGAATCTCAGCTTATT
>CAYPTO010000019.1:0-10670 GCA_964413625.1 uncultured bacterium | reverse complement strand
TCCGCATACTTCAGGCATAGGATTTGTTTCATAGAGTACGCGCAGTGCTTCTTCCATATCATCACTGCGTATTGCAGCAATATAAGATGGAATACCCATGTGTGCCGGGCAGGTTGCAACACAAAGACCGCATTCTACACAGCGATCAGCTTCTTTGATCGCCTGTTCTTTAGAATAACCTTTAACGATCTCAATAAATGATTTATCCCGATCTTCGGGTGCTAATTCATCCATCTGAACACGACCGGTAGGATACAATTCATAGTTCTCCGGTTTTCTATATCCTTTTTCCATATTGTCCCAGGGTTTCTTTTCCGCACCGGGAATAAATCGAAAAGCATCAGAATCAGAATCAACCCATTTAAATTCAGAGGACATAGTCAGCGAACCGGTGGTACAAACATCCACACAAAGTGCACACCAACAACAACGACCGTAATCGATCATGGGGCGTAATCCACTGTCACCATCTTTGGTTTCTTGTCCTTCAACCGGTACCATATCAATGGCGGCGTTTTGACAAATAGACTCACAGGTTCCGCACCCGATACATGTTTCCAAATCGTTTTGGTGAAATCCGCGATAGCGCTCCGCGCTTTCTCGTTCAAGAGGTTTTTTAACAGTGCCCGGCTTTTTAGTCAGATTTTTCCAGGCTAAAAAGGGAGAGAGTACATCTTTTAGACTCATGTATCTTACCTTTCAATTTCAGGTGGATAAGTGTGTAACGATACCATCAAACCGGCTGTATCGGCAATATTACAATCTATAGCCAGTTTTTCCATTAAGGCAACCGCATGGGTATAACTCGGACCGCGGACATTAATACGCCGCGGATATCCGCTGCCATCCGTGACCGTATAATAGCCATATTCACCCCGTGTACATTCTGCACGTACATAAGTTTCGCCTTTAGGGATTCTCCAGTGCAGAACATTCGGCATCTTTGCCATATACTCACCGGATTTTGGCATCTTTGCCATAATCTGACGGATCAGATCAATAGATAAAAGTATTTCCTTTCTACGCAAGTCTGTACGGGTATACACATCAGAATCCGTTGCTGTGATCACATCGAAATCCAGCTCGGGATATTTTAAATACGGATTATCTTTCCGGATATCTTTAGGAATTCCCGCGGCACGGGCGTTGGGACCGGTTACTCCGTATTCATCAACAATTGCAGGATCAATATATCCCAATCCAACTGTACGACGTTTAAAAACAGAATTATTGAATAATGTTCTATCAATATCCTTCATTGCTTCTTCGATAGCACGCAAAGTTTCTTCCATACGAGGCTCAAAACCGTCGGGAGTTAAACCGCGCACACCACCCGGGGGCATATGCATACGATAAATACGTCCTCCGGTTATTTCTTCGAAACGGTCTAACATCAGATCACGAACATAATTACTCCATTGTGCGATTACACCCAATCCAAATGCGCCGGCTTGTCCGCCCAGCCACATTAAAAAGCTGGTGAGACGTGACATTTCCAATATCAAGGTTCGCATCCATTCAGCTGCATCCGGGATCTTAATACCCGAAAGCTCCTCAACGGTGGCAGCATAACAATATTCATTGAAATCCGGTTCCGGAACTGCAATTCGAACACAAAGTGGAAAAACCTGAATGAAACGCCGGCGTTCCATTAATTTTTCAAAACCACGGTGCAGATAACCGACATGGGTCGTACATTTCATGATCTCATCGCCTTGAAGTATCAATTCAAGCGCCATATTTCCGGTAACACCCGGATGCTGCGGTCCTTGCCAAACCTTAATAAATTTATGACTCTCCAAATCGATGATATTTGTACCATCCGGATTCTTGTCGGGAAATTTATCTCTATATTTACTTATATCGGCCATCTCATTCCTCCGGATAGAGTTTCTTTTTCATGTATTCGGCAGGATCGTGTGTCTCACGACCGGGACGCTGGAAATAGGTTTCTTCCGAATACTTTTTCGTATCAAAATCACGCCGGTACGGAGGGATATCCTGCCAGCCTTCAAGAATAAAAGGTTCATCAATACGAGTGGCATTCGGGAAATCAATGCCGAACATTTCTTTCAACTCGCGTTGGTAAGTCACAGCTTGTTTCCAAAGATGGTCAATAGGTTCCATACTTGCTGTCTCGCGATCCAGCATAACCCGAATACCGAGATCAACCTTTAACTCATAATTGTTTAAAAGGTAAGTTAGCTGAAATTTTCCATCTTCCAACCAATCTACAGCTGTCATCAGCACAAGATGTTTAAATCCTTTGTGATCTCGAAGATGTGTAATCAACGCGACCGCATCCTCTTTTTTTACCGTTGCGAACACTTCATCCGGCCGTTGATGAACAAGGTCGAAAATGCCGAAACGTTTCTTTAGATCTTCTAACAATTCTTTCATAAATAATACTTTCATGTATTGATATTAAAAGGGACTTACCAGTTGTAATCCGGCATATCCCAATTTTTAATGATCTTCTTCTGGTTAGCTTTATACCATTCAAATTTCTCAGCGTACTCGTTCTGCCCCTCGCCCTTCCCTGCTTTAATGAGTTCCTTCAGCTTTTCAAATCCTGCCAGCAGAGCTTCGGGACGTGGCATACAACCGGCAATATAAACATCTACCGGCAAGTAATGGTCTAGACGATTGATAGTATTATAACTGTCGTAATACATTCCGCCATTAATAGTACAGGAACCCAGTCCGATAACATATTTAGGCCCTTGCATCTGTTCATAAGAGCGAATAACGCGTTTAAGCGTTTTTACCGACATGTAACCACTGACCACAAATACATTAGATTGCCTCGGTGTGGGACGCCATTGAATTCCATAACGGAAAGCATCAAAACGCGGGGTCATTAATGGACGCATCTCAATAGCTCCGCATCCGGTGCCATAACCTAAAACCCACAAAGATTCACTTCGTGCCCAATTTAGAAATTTTTCCCAGATCTTTACTGCGGAAGCTTTATGTACCTTGGGCACTTCGCCGCAAAAATAATCCTGCATGGGATCAACTTCAAACTGTTCCCCCTCCGGTCCGGTTACCATTCTTTTTTCGAGATCTTTATTTGTCATGAATATTTCCTTCTTGACTAAAATATAAGTGAAGTTACGATAAGCGCAACAATACCAAAAGGCAAAGCATATTTATAGAACCAGCGAATAGAGTGATCCGTACGAAAACGCGGAAAAACCACGCCAACGATAACAGAAACCATATAAATAAGAAAAATCTTTAAGATCAGGATCCACCAGTTGGTCGCACCGCCAAAAAAGAGATTCATAAATAAAACCGTTTTGGCCATGGGGAAAATTGCTCGATTTGTTTGTAAAACGCCAAGAAATGCACTATGAAATTCTGTGGGTGGCCCAATGGGAATTTCCTGAGGTGCCAGTACAACATCAAAAGGTGAACGCGTCATGGTTCCAAGAAAAGCGATGAGCCCCAGGATAGTGATCAAAGGATTGGTCATCATGGTCCAATTCATAATCCCGCCTTGTTGGGCAGCAACAATCGTAGTAATATTTAGAGACTGATATTGCACAGCCACTCCCAAAAATGCCATAACCAGAGGGATCTCTGCTGCGGTAACCTGAGCCAACCCACGCCCAATTCCCAATGCCGAATAAGGATGTCCACTTTCACCGGCACCCAGAGCCATACCAAGGGTTCCAAAGAAAATAAAGTAAAGCACCAGGATCATATCACCGGCAAATGAGAAGTTACCAAACATTACCGAACCATAAATGGCCGGTATAAAAAGATAAACACCCAAGCCACCGGTTAAACGAAAAACCGGTCCGAGATAAAACATAATCCCATGTGAGATATTTGAACGCAAAGCATAGTTCTTGATCAGATCAATATAGGGCTGATAGAAACGGATACCGTAGCGACCGCCCACTCTTGCTCCGATCTTACGGACTACACCGTTAATGATCATTCCAATATTAAAAATGATAAATACCGATAATAGCGCATATAGAATTTTAATCCATTGAAATTCCATTATCATCCTCCTGTTACAAAGGCATATACAACCACAATGAAGAGGATGATATGCACAAGATATGTTTGACCGTTTCCGGTGTAGATCTTTCTAAAAAAATCGCCAACGGCATGAAATCCTTCGGCAATGCCGTCCCAGAAGTTAACCGCAAGAGGTGTAGATAATACACCTAAAGCTTTTTTGTAATGAGCAAAAAAATTATAACCCACATGTGTTAATTCCGGACGTGACGGCCGTTCAGCCGCATAAACAATATTGAATTGCTTGACCTTTTGTGTCTTGCGATTTGTTATTAATAACCAGATCAATACCAGTATGAACATACCACCGGTGATCCTTAGAATGGTCGACCCGTCCCAATGCCCAAAAGCTGTCATAGCCACGCCACCTTGCCAATTGATAGCACCATTGGGAAAGATCTTGGTTAGAAAACCACCTACATGTTCTAGGATCATGCCGGGATAAGCGGAGAAGAACATGATTGCAGCCATAAAAATGATTTGCGGAATTAAAATGGGCAAAGGAGCTTCTTTTATCTGGCGATGCTCGTCTTTCAGTTGACCCAGAAAAATCGTATAGATAAGTCTGAAACAATAAAGAAAAGCAATGAGACCACCAATGATCACAACAATACCCTGAAAATACCAACCTTTTTCTAAAAGGATATTATAGATCAGCCATTTTCCGGCAAAACCACTTAGCGGTGGAACGCCGGCAAGAGTAATGATACCGATAAGAACCGATATAAAACTGATAGGCATACGTTTGATCAGTCCACCCATTTCATACATATTTTTGGTTTTTACTCTCCAAACCACGCCACCGATAGCAAGGAAAAGCAAGGCTTTAAAAAGAAAGTGGTTCAAAGCGTAGGTTATTGCCGTCAACCAACCAAGGTGAGTCATTAAGCTTAAGCCAAAAAGCACGTAGCCCAGGTTCCCAACCGAGGAATAGGCCAGCATACGTTTGGCATCTTCCTGGTAGATAGCAGCAAGGTTACCCAAGAAAACTGTAATAGCACCCAACCAACTTAAAATATAATTGATATTAATATTTCCGATCATGGGATTTCGGATGGCACTCATCACAACGATCAATCCAAACATACCCGCTTTTAATAAAATCGCGGATACCATTGGTGATACATCTGTTTCTGCCTCACCATGAGCACCGGGCAACCAGATATGCAAGCCCATAGATGCCAGTTTTGTAAGAAAACCGATGACCAGCAAAATATAAATGATACTTGATGATTGAGTGATCGTGGATAAGAGGGAAAGATCCAGACTCCCGCCGTTTTCGGCAAAAAAGAGTCCCAAACCCGATAGCATTACATAGGCTCCACCCAAAGAGAAAAGCAAATAACTTAGAGCATGGGGTTTTGCTTTTTTACCGCGAATGATCAGAAAATAAGAGCCCAGGGTCATTAATTCCCAAGCGGTAAAAAATTGCAGTGTATTTTCCGCGATTAGCAGTCCGGATAAACCGGTATACATCATCACAGCAAAAGGATAGAACCCTACGCGCTTTCCTTTATAGGCATAGCCCGGGATAAGCAAAAGCGTGCCACCCACAAGAAAAATAATACCGAACATGAAGCGATAGCTTTCAAGATTCGGTAACAGTTTCCAGGTAAAAAGACCCATCGCGGCAATCACGATCGTATTTTTAACCCATGCCGGCAGGAAGTCCAGAACGAACATAGCAGCAACCAACAATAAAGGAAGGTAAAAAATACTTAAGCTTTCACCACCGGGAACAACCGTTGCCGTATAAGCACCCACTCCCAAAACAGTGAGAACCGCAATAATGACCGGAAGTCCCTGTGCAAAGCTGATCTTAAGTTTTTCTTTAACTTCGGTCTGAAGTACTTTGCCTAACCAGCGGAAAAGATAAACGGCTTCGAGAAGCGTTCCCAAAAGAACCGCCGTAATAAAAACGAACTGACCGTCTTTTGCCAAGACCATCACCATTTGCCATTTGGCAAAGAACGAAGGAAATGGGGGAAGTCCGACCAATGCCAAAATAAAAGCGCCAAAGGCAAAGAGGAAGATCGGGCTCTTGCGCAAAGCGCCCCAATCCTCTATTTTTTCTTTATTCAGAATGCCGGCCAGCCAGAAGAGTCCGGCCTTAGCAACAAAATGAGATATAAACAAACCACCGACAATGAGCATTACCATTTTGCCATTTAGCGGATAGCCAAGATAAGCAAGCATCGCAAAGACACCCATAACCAATCCAATTTGTCCAATGGAAGAATAGCCCAACAATCGTTTTGCATTTTTTTGCATCAAACCCATCAGGTTTGACGCCACAAAAGTTGTCACGCCAATAGCGGCAAGTACTAACAATAAGGTTTCATTTAATAGAGGAGTAATTTTATACAGAGCAAAAAGCATACCGGCAGACGATCCGGTAGCTATCACGGCAACCACACCGCTGTCTACCGCTTCATAAACATCCAGCGCCCAACCATTCGCAGGGAAAGGTTTCAATTCGATTACAATGGACATCAGCAAAATAAATACAGCCAGTAATGTTGCTTGACTGGAAGCTGTATCAATAGCGGCAACCATGGAATCAATATGCAAAACTCCGCTAAAACGGTACAAATAGATCGTACCGATCAGAAAAAGTACCGAGGCAATTCCACTCGCGATCATGTATTTGAACCCGGCTGATAGCGTCTTGATATCACGATCAATGCCGATCATGGCAAAAGTCGCAATGGATGTGATCTCCATGAACACGAACAAATTGAACATATCGCGCGTCATGATCAGTCCGTTGATCCCCATGATCATCATGAGGAAAAGAACCATGGCGTTGACCTTGGTTTCCTTGAATTTTTTGATCAGATACAAACCGGATAATAAGCCCAGCACATTCACAGCAAGAGTAAAGATCGCTTCTTCAAGTCCCATTTGCAAGTTGATCGAGAAAGGCGGTTTGAACCCGGCGGTATAGATCATGGCGGTTTCACTGCCACCCAAAAGTGCGATCAACCACTGTGCGGAAATAGCGACCATGGCCACAAGCACCACGTAAAAGATCGTTAGTGAGACTTTCCTGCCTGCTTTATCAAACAGGGTTAAAAGGAAACCCGCACCCAATGCAAGAATGAATATATAAATAGGATTTACCATTTTAACTCCTTGAATTCATTGATGTCAAGTGTTCCTTTTTTCTCGTACAGTTTGATCGCATAAGAAAGCATTAAAGCCGTTACCGCCAAACCTATCACGATTGCCGTTAGAACAAGTGCTGAAGGGACAGGGTCCACGACCTTGTTGACCGCCTCAGCCTGGCTGACAGCAGAATCTAAAATGGGAGCAGTACGATCCTTTAGATATCCGATAGAGACCATGATCAGGTGCACGCCGGTATCTACAATTGAAAAACCGATAATGATCTTAATAATATTGCGCTGGGTTAACATACCCCATATCCCGATCAAGATCAGTATTAAACCTAAAATTGTGATAAGTGTCATGATTGATCCTTTTGCATATTATCAATAATTCCGACCAATTCCGCACCTACCTTTAATCCAATAAATGAATAGATCAGCGGGATGGCACCGGCACTCAGCAGGGTACCGAATTCGCCAAGGTCAAGAAAGCGGTTATCAAGAAATCCTGCTGCCAGGACAAGTCCGAGAATTCCAATGGCAACATAAGATGCACCGGAAAGTGATTCTACCAGATGCAGGACATTTTCGTTGATCTTTGCAGAGGCACTGGAGAGCAGCAAGAGTATCATGCCCGAAGCAATGACCACTCCGCCCTGAAATCCACCTCCGGGAGTCAAGTGCCCATGAAGAAAAATATAAACGCCAAAGGCAAGAATAAGCGGAAAAAGAAATGCCGTTCCACTTTGCAGAATCAGTGACGATCCACGTTTAGCGGTTTTATCGTTCTTGCCTTCTCTGCGAAGGAAAAAGCCGATGCCGGCAGCGGCAATAAAAAGCACGGCAACTTCCCCAAGGGTATCCAAACCACGATAGGTGACGATCACAGAGGTCACAAGGTTTGCTGAACCTAATTCTTCGGGACCTTCCGAGACATACTTTTCCGCAACGGGTGATAGTTCTTGAAATGGCGTAAAGTCTTTAGCAAGGGGCAAAAGCATAATGGCAAAAAATCCAAGAATGATCACAATGAATATTTTTTTAACCATGTTTATCCTCCTTTCTGATCTTATTTAAAGCAAAAAGGAAAACGATCGTTGTCAGTCCGGACCCGATGGCCGCTTCTGTCATAGCAACATCCGGTGCCGCTAAAACGATATAAAGAAGCGAGGCTAAAAGTGAGATCGCGCCGGCAGCGATAACCGCGGACAGTAAACTTTTCTGAACAATGGCCAGAACAGCTGCAGCGATCATAATAGCTCCAAGTACAGCAATAATTACCGTGGTCATAGCTGGCCTCCTTCTTCTTTTTTCTCATCCTCAGCAAGATCGTCTTTTACCGTTTTCTTTGCTAAAGAAATGCCAATATGGTGAGCGGCGCGAGCAAGAGCATGTGAAGACAAGGGATTAGTGAAAATAATAAATAGGATCAAGATCACGATCTTCCCGGTACAGGTACAC
Source organism: uncultured bacterium (assembly GCA_964413625.1). Classification (GTDB taxonomy): domain Bacteria; phylum Fidelibacterota; class Fidelibacteria; order Fidelibacterales; family Fidelibacteraceae; genus M50B103. The sequence goes on along the minus strand of CAYPTO010000019.1, from coordinate 2,064 downwards.
TCGGCATGAGCTATGGCCGAACCGGTCAAAAAGAGAATACTTCCCAGAGTAGTCGCTTTGGTTCCCGCTTGCATCCGGTTAAAAATATCCGGCATACGCAGAAGACCAAGAGCACCGAGAAAAAGGAAGATGGATCCGATCAGTGTGATAATAGCGCCTGCAAGTTCCATTATATCCCCCTTTCCAGATAGCGTGCAATGGCCACGACACCCACAAAGGAGATCAATCCATAGACCAGCGCGATGTCAATATAGATAACTCGTTGAAAATTTGCTGCCAAATAGATGATCAATGAAATAGAAATAATGGTCATTGCATCCAGCGCAACGACACGATCCGCCGCAGTGGGTCCTTTTATCATGCGAACGAAAGCAAGAAGGATGGCGGCCAGTGCAATAGCACCTGCGATTTGATAAATGATACTAACCAAAGATCACCTCCAGGTATTTTTCAAATTTTGCAACAATGTCCCGTGTGGCACCTTCGAGATCATTATGTTTGATCTCGATCCAATGGATATAAAGGTATTCATCTTTAATATCCACGGTCAGGGTTCCCGGCGTCAGTGTAATAGAGTTTGCCAGGATTGTTTTGCCGATATTGGAGTGCAGGATTGTTTTTACTTTGACGATCCCCGGCTTAATGGGCAGTTTGGGGTCCACGACACGCCGCGCAACATCAAAATTCGATATGACCAACTCTTTGATAAAAACAAAGATGTATATCAGCGAATACAAGAATGATTTGGGTGTTAATTTTATATCGCCCAGCACAGGATCCATTCTGAGTGTGAACAAGGCCACCAATGCCGCTACGACAACGCCGGCCCAGATCTCCTGTATGTTATGCGGTGCTAACAATGTCCACAACAACACGAGGAACAGAAATAAGAGAACAGTGTGTTTGAATCTTTTCATAGGTCCACTTTCTGTATAGGTTTTTGTTTTAATTTATATCTTGATCATCACTTTTCTGCGTGAGGCAATTCTTCATGCAGAAAGAGATAACTTCTAATTCTTTGGCAAGGTCGATATTATGGATATACATATCATTCATGCGTCCCGGAAAAACCATTGTAGTAAAATTTAAAATACCCTTAACAATGTTTGAATCCAGTTTTTCGACAATATCCGACGCCGCTGAGGAAGGAACAGCAAGAACGATCACTTCAATTTTATGGTCTTCAATGTATTTATTTAATGTGTCTATAGAATATATATGAGTGTGACCAATACTGCCGCCAATTTTTTCATCATCAATATCAAAGGCCGCAATAAAATTAAAATTGGCATTAATGAATCTCGGGTAACGTGCAATGGCTGTGCCAAGGTGACCGGTACCCACAAGAACAACATTTTTTATATTATTAATTCCAAGAATTTTATTGAGATGAATCGTTAGCTCGCTAATAACATAACCCTGCCCTTTTACACCAGAAGCACCGAACTGAGCAAGATCTTTTCTAATAACGCTGGATTTAAATCCACAATATTTTGACATGTCCTCAGAAGTCAGCATACTCCTGCCTTCTTCATGCGCACAACGCAAACAGCGCAAATAATCCGTTAATCTCCGAACTACCGCTTCTGATATTTTATCGCTCTGAAATTCCAATCCCTACCTCAAAATTCCATATTAATCATCATTGCTTGTGAAAGTTATAACTTTCACATACTCAATGCAAGAAAAAAATATCGGTGATTTGTAATCTGTGACCGGTGATCCGTAAGACCTTTCGGGTTGACCGATACGCCGGCTGGCGGAGAGAATCCCGGATGGTCGAAAATTATACCTCTGTCTTTCGATCAGCTGGCAATGGAATGTTTTTGTTATCTCGACTAAGTTCGTCTGCTGACGGACACACGGAGAGATCTCAAATGGCAGAAAGGGAAACGCAAGCCGACAGGTCTTTGACGAATTTTAGTGGGCTTAAACACGAATATCATTTGTTAATTAAGAATTGTATGATTAAAATATTCAGAAATAAATATAACATTAATGGAAAAACGACCATGTCCCAAAAAGTCAGTCTTTCTACTCGTATCTACGACCCCCTGCTGGCCA
>CAYPTO010000018.1:2072-10922 GCA_964413625.1 uncultured bacterium | reverse complement strand
CGTTTTTTTATTGTGATTTCCACTTCGTTTATCGTTTGAAATCTGAATCTTGTTCCATTACCAATTAATTATCTTGGTCCTCACATAAAGGCTATGGCAAGCAGATAGCCTTTTCTTTACATTCTTATTTAAGCCCTCCAGCCTACTCCGTCAAATGACGGATACGGCCGGCAGGCAACAAGCTCGGAGTTGAAAGTATTTGTTATCTCATATCCCGGCATGAAATGCCGGGATACTGTCACTACTTAAAAAACCAACCCTGAGCTTGTCGAAGGGTTGAACAATTCATCAAAGAATCTTTTGTATCATAAATGGATCTTCTCAAGCATGAAATTCTCCCCTTCTTTGCTGAAACACAGCCTACATAGTCAAAGTTACTTTCCCCTTCGCACTTTAGTACTATGGAAGACAGGTCGGCGTGTTTAGCCTCCGAAAAGCAATCTGCCTTGTCTTTACAAAATGATAATAATTACTTTTTATTTGGAACAGGCAGGCCTGTTCCCTACTTCACTTCACGTTTTACGTTTCGCCCTTCTTCGCCCCGATAAATCGGGGCTACGCAGGACGGACGTCTTACGTCTTGTAATTCATGCTTTATCTGATTAAATTTGAGTCTAAAATTCAGGAGATCGCATGGATTGGGATATCGTAATAGGATTGGAAGTACACGTACAGTTAAATACAGAAACAAAAGCTTTCTGTTCCTGTAAGGTTAATTATGGCGATCCTCCCAATACCAATGTATGCCCTGTCTGCCTCGCATACCCGGGTGCTTTGCCTGTGCTAAATAAAGAACTGGTCAACTCCGCCATCAAACTCGGCCTGGCCACTAATTGTTCAATTCGTCCTCGCAGCACCTTTGCAAGGAAAAATTATTTTTACCCCGATCTGCCCAAGGGATATCAGATATCTCAGTTCGATGATCCGATCTGTTATGAAGGATATGTTGATATTGAAGTGGAAGGCCAAAAAAAACGTATTGGATTAACCCGTATTCACATGGAAGAAGATGCCGGAAAATCCATGCACAGTGAATCCGGTACTCTTGTGGATTTGAATCGTTGCGGAACTGCCCTGCTGGAGATTGTCAGTGAACCGGATATTTCAACGCCTCAAGAGGCTTATGCTTATTTGACGACCTTAAAACAGATCGTTCGATATACCGGGGTATCCGACTGCAATATGGAAGAAGGTTCCATGCGCTGCGATGCGAATATTTCGATCAAGCCAAAGGGACAAAAAGAATTGGGTACCCGTACCGAATTGAAGAATATGAACTCTTTCCGCAATGTGGAACGCGCATTGATCTATGAAGCAAAACGCCAACAGAAAGTTTTGGAAGCCGGAGGTGTCATTACTCAGCAAACTCTTCTATGGGATGAACAAGGCGGCAAAACAAAAGCCATGCGTTCAAAAGAGAATTCACATGATTACCGTTATTTTCCCGAACCCGATCTATCACCCGTATTTGTTGACGAGACATGGATAGAAAATATGCGCAAATTACTTCCCGAGCTTCCTGCGGAACGCAAACAGCGTTTTATGGATAGCTTTTCATTTACGCTTGAAGATGCCGGTGTTCTGACTTCTGAAAAAGAGATCGCGGATTATTTTGAAGCAACACTGAAGTATTTCGATAATCCTAAACTGGTCCTGAACTGGGTGCGCAATGAAATACTTCGCATTCTGGTCGATACGGGTAAGAACATCAATGAATCTCCTGTATCTCCCAAAGCACTTGCCGAATTGTTGGTATTCCTGAATAGAAAAGAGATCACGGCTCAAACAGCAAAAGCAATTATTGATGAAATGGCTGTAAGCGGTAAATCCGCTGCGATCATTATTGAAGATAGGGGTTTAAAACAAATATCCGATAGCTCTGCGCTTGAGAAAATGATCGATACGATCATTGATAATAATACGGCTTTGGTAAAACGTTATAAAGACGGCGACACAAAATTACTTGGTTTTTTTATTGGTCAGGTCATGAAAATCAGTAAGGGTCAGGCAGATCAGGCGGTTGCCCGTGATATTATTATAAAAAAATTGGGATAACAGGATGCGCAATTTACTTTGCATCGATATAGGGAATACCCAAATAGTTATTGCATTAATGAATGATACCAAAGTACTGGATACCATTCGTATTCCCAGTACTCCCCTTTTAAGCGTACCGGATTATATTGCCCCTATCAAATATCTGTTATCAGAATTGAAAATAGAATCCGAAAAAATTGACGGTTCAATCATTTCATCCGTTGTCCCTCGTTTAACGATTCCTTTTCAAGATGTCTGCAAAATATTATTCGACAGCACTGCTCTTATTGTAAACCATACACTTCCTTTGGATCTTAAAATCAACTATGATGATCCGGCTGAAGTAGGAGCCGACAGAATTTGTAATGCAGTTGGGGCATTGGAACAATATTCCGCCCCGCTGATCGTAGTTGATATGGGAACGGCAACAACTTTTGACATTGTATCGAAGAATAGAGAATATCTTGGCGGGGTTATCATGCCGGGACTGGAAACGGCCGGACGTGATTTGTTCAAGCGGGCGGCAAAACTGCCTGAGGTCAGCTTTGATTTTCCGAAAAAGATCATAGGGACCAAAACACGCGAAAGCCTGCAATCCGGCTTAATGTGGGGAACTATTGATCAAATTGACGGGTTGATTAAGCGTATCAAAAATGAATGGAATGAAACCAATGTCACGGTTATTGCAACCGGCGGATTATCACAGGTCATTGCTCCGCATTCGAAATACATTCAAAAGGTGGATAAATCGCTAACCTTGCTCGGCATGACCTATATCTACGAGCAAGTAAGGGGAGTTAAATCATGAAACGCACCCTGATCATATTCTTTATTTTATTTCAGCTTTTATCGGCTGCTAATTATACCTCAATGGGACAAGTTAAAAGGATCAACAGCATTGATCTTAGAATGACCGATTACGGTTCGAGTTTCGGTGGCTTGATGCAGTGGCGACTTCTTGATAATCTGCATGCCGGTATTCAGGCAAACTGGACTTTTGTATCAAGCGGCAAAGAATATACATGGACTAATCCTTATACCGGTTATACCATGAAACTGAATACTATCCATCTTGATTTTGTAAAAGCCGGCATTTTTGTAAAAAAACATTTTTTTACACGGCAATTAGCAAACACATTTGCACCCTTTGTTTCAGTTCAGGCAGGTCCCGTTTTGGCGATCGATACGGATAACGACCCATGGGCAAATATCGCCCGCTATCAGGATGCCTCATATTACCTTGGTTTTTATTCTCATTTTCATCTGGGTATAGATTTTATGATGGAAAAACGCAGTTCTTTGACTGTCGCTATTGGTTATGAGATCAACCAATTCAAACAACCCGTGGACGAAGTTTTTGTAAAAACAGCTTGGAACGGTGCCGCCATCGTTATGAATTACGGAAAATATTTCTAATGGCTCACGAACAATTTTTTTATTCACATCACCTTGAAAACAATAAGCTGATCATTGAACATAATGAGCACAAGCACTTGTCTCGTGTTATGCGCAAGAAGCCGGGTGATATGATTTGGGTCAGTGACGGTAAGGGTACTTCCTATCAAACTGAGATTTTGAACATAGATCAAGAAAATACTACCTGCAAAATACTGAAAAAACATCCCCAATTCGGTGAACCAAAGAACCGGGTATCCCTAGCCGTCGGCTTGATCAAAGCATCACATTGGGAGATCATGCTGGAAAAAGCGGTAGAATTGGGTGTTTATGATATTTATCCCCTATTGACGCAATACACCATCGTTAAGGGCATGAAACGAGAACGCGGAGAGAAGATCATTCTTTCCGCTTTAAAGCAATCCGCGCGCTCCCACCTGCCAATTTTGCACGATCCTGTGCCTTATACTGAATTTATTCAGCAAAAACGTGACGAGACCACCTATATCTGCGATAATCAAGATGATTACTCTCAATTACCCATAGGATCAGATTTATCAAATTACCTTGTACTTATCGGACCCGAAGGAGGCTTTACTCCCGATGAAGTAACGCTTGCCATTCAATACTCCGCTCATCCGGTACTTCTGACAAATCGGCGCCTACGAACGGAAACCGCTTGTTTAACCGCTTTGAGTCGTTTAGTAGTATAAGAAAATGAACACCGGAAACTGGGCACTGGGAATAGAGAATGTAAGAAAGGTAAAGAAACACATACGTTTCAGATGGGACTAAAAATGAAAATTGAATTAAGATATTTTACCGGTACGGGAAATTCATGGAAAGTTCTGGAGACTTGCAATAATGTATTCAATAGAAAGGGACATCAATCCAAAATTTTAAAGATCGATCTTAATGAAAAACAGATCAATGCCGATTTGATCGGGTTTGCTTTTCCCGTACATGGATTTGGAATACCACGTATTGCACGACAATATCTAAGCGCCCTCAAAAAATTCGATGAAGGTCAAAAAGTCTTCTTTATTTTAACATCTGCCGATTCAAATGGTTCAGGATTATCATCCAAGAATTTAGAGATCATATTAAAAAGGAAAAACGGCCGGTTAATTTATTCGGATGTCATTCAAATGCCCAATAATTGGATACCATTTACAAATATCTTAACGATGGAAGAAAATTTAAGCATAATCCAGTCCGGTATTGAAAGATCAAAACACATTGCCCAAGATATTTTGAATAACAAAATTAGAATTTACGACTACCGAAAACAACCATGGTTTTTTAAGACCATATCGAATTTCATCAATATTATTTTCAGGAATTTTGGTCTGAGTAGAATGAAAAGTATGTTTAGGGTTTATGACAGCTGTAATGGATGTGGAATCTGCGCCAAAGCCTGCCCCACCGACAGTATAAAGATAGTCAATGGAAAGCCCAAATGGTCAAAAACATGCGAACAATGTATGCGCTGTGTTCATGTTTGTCCCCGGGAATCTATTTACCAAACTATGGGCGGACATACCAAAACCAAGAATCGTTATATAGAACCGGATTTTAAGCCCTTGGAAGATTAAACGACTTTAAAACATTTCGCATACGGAGATTAACAAATCTATTCTCCGCATATATTGCAGATGCGGAGAATAAATAATATATTTACCGCATAATGTGCGGAGTAAGATATGTACATATACGAACAAAGCGATTGGCCACAATTCAAATGGGATGCTGAAAAGTTGCTAAACCTGTTGACAAGAGTACGGTATTTACAGGGTCGTGTTGTGGGAGAAATGGGCGCTTTGGATTTTGAACTAAAGGATCAGGCAAATCTTGAGATCCTGACACGGGATGTTTTAAAATCGTCAGAAATTGAAGGCGAAATACTAGACCCCGGTCAAGTACGTTCTTCTGTAGCACGCCGACTCGGTTTGGATGTAGCAGGGCTGGTACCCTCTGACAGAAATATAGATGGTGTAGTGGAAATGTTGATTGATGCAAGCAAACATTTTAATGAACCATTAAATAAAAATAGGCTCTTCTCATGGCACCATTCATTATTCCCAAGCGGACATAATGGGATATTCGCTATACCTACAGGAGAATGGCGAGATAATTCAAAAGGGCCAATGCAGGTTGTTCCCGGCCTCATAGGAAAAGAAAAAGTACATTATCAAGCCCCGGACGCAAATATATTGGAAGCGGAGATGCAAATCTTACTCGAATGGTTAAATAATAAACAAGATCTGGATCTAGTCCTAAAAGCAGCAATAACGCATGTGTGGTTTGTTACGCTTCATCCTTTTGAAGATGGCAATGGAAGAATAGCTCGTACAATAAGCGATATGCAATTAGCACGATCAGATAATCAATCTTACCGCTTTTATAGTATGTCTTCGCAGATCAGGAAAAAAAGAAAAGAATATTATGACGTACTTGAAAAGACTCAAAAGGGTACACTTGATATTACAGACTGGATCGAATGGTTCCTTCATTGTCTGTTACATGCACTCGAATCTTCTAAAAGCATATTGGAGAAAGTGATCTTAAAACACAACTTTTGGATTAACAATGCCTCAAAGATCATCAATGAACGACAAAGAAATATATTGAATCGATTATTAGATGGAGTTGATGGGAAATTGACAAGTTCAAAATGGGCACATATAGCTAAGTGCTCACAAGACACGGCTTCTAGGGACATACAAGATCTGATCAACAAACATATCTTATACAAACTCCCCGGCGGAGGAAGGAGTACGGGATATGATTTGGTAACTGATAACTGGTAACCTGCCTTCGCTAAAGCTTTGGCACGGCAAGCCGGTGGTTGGTAAAGGAAAATCGAAAAAATGAATTATACACTATGAATAATCATGATTTTACTTCTTAAAGATCTAATGATAGTTTTGCGGGAAAAACAGGCTGCATTTTATGATAGCTTGCCTGTTTTTCCAAATGCCTTTAAGTTGCACTTACTTGTTGAATTCAGGAAAAATTGAAATAGTCAAAATGAAAATTCAAAAAGTTGAAATATATATTATGAATAACAAAATAAATGAAATGAGATAGCATATGACCAATAATGATGTACTAAGACGAATTCGTTACATGTTTGACTTCAGTGATCTCAAAATAATTGCCCTATTTAAATTGGCCAATTACGATGCTAGTAAAGCGAATGTACGTGACTGGTTGAAAAAAAAGGACGATCCTTTATTAAAAGAACTTAAAGATAGAGAACTGGCTATTTTCCTCAACGGTTTGATCATTGAAACACGCGGAAAAAAAGAAGGTCCTCAACCGGAACCGGAAGATCCTTTAAGCAATAATATGATCCTTCGGAAACTAAAAATTGCTTTGGATTTGAAAACAGATGACATCTTAGATCTGTTTGCTTTAGTAGATGTAAAACTAAGCAAACATGAGTTGAGTGCTTTTTTTCGTAATCCCGGTCATAAATCCTATCGACCTTGCATGGATCAATACCTGAGAAATTTCCTCACTGCATTGCAAACTAAATACAAGAATAAGTTAGGTCAACATTCTAGGAATATGGCACATTGAAACGCGCCATATACTAAGCGTTGATCAAATTCTTTTTAATAAAAAAGAGACGCACCCCGAAGCTTCGGGGTGCGTCTCTACAATTATAAATCATATTTTAAAATATTATTTGCGTAAGGCTTTTAATCCGGCTTTACCTGCATCCACTTTTCTGATCTTTTCAATACGTGTAGGTTGAAGTACATGATCACTTACTTTATTAAGTGAACCGGGTTTCATCATGTTGTTGACCGGACCTGTGATCTTTGAAGAAGCACTTTCTGCTACAGGAGTAAAGATGGTAGGAAATTCATAGATATAGGTAATATCTGCAAGATTGGCCGTTTCATCATAAAATTCATAGACGTACAAAGCACTATCGGGATGTGTATCACCGGCCTCAACCCGGATATCCCAAATAGTTTCATCTTCCGCTTTCCAGACATAGCCTTCCTGAGGATTCAGGATATCATCGCCTAATTTGTCCTCGCCCCATGAATCTGCGTCGCTGGGACTAATGAATACATAATAGATGGCACGGTTTGGATGAAGATTATTCAGTTGGATCTCACAGGCATCGGGAATCAGTTCATACCTATAGGCAAAACTTGGTAACCAACTCATGGTTTCGCTTTCAAAGAACATATAGCGCCCGGATGATTCTACAAGGACATTTCCATCAACGGCATATTTAGCGTTTATACTGTCGTCACCGGCAAAGAACAAAGCATCATAATTTTCTATCACACAAGCAGCCGAATCAACTGAGAGGTTCATCACGGTAATATCTGCCAACTGCGGATTTACCCTATGAACTATTGTTTGTCCATCGGTTAATGAAACTGTTTCTAAATAATTTCCGAGCCATTCACCGCTGGCTTCGACAGAAATATTATTAACAACGCCTTTCATCAGTGAAATGGTATAAGTATCGCTTGTGTCGCCGGGAGAAATAACTTCATCGGCAGCATTGTTTACGCTGACCATAATGGCAGTAGGCGTATTGTTGTTGACTTCAATATAACCTTCTCCGCTGCATCCTATTAGCAGTAGAAAAGCAATGAATACGGGGATAAGATAGGATCTCATTTTGCTTCCTTTATTCTATTTCCAATTTCACAGGTGGTTCTGATTCCACCACGTACATTATAGATCGTTTTAATATATAAACTTTGAGGATCCAACAGTGATGTAAGATCCTTGTATATCCTGTTTGTCATATCTTCCTGGTATATTCCCACATTTCGAAAAGACATATAGTAATATTTCAATGATTTCAATTCAACGATCTTGTTCTTTGGAATATATGATACATAAACTGATGCAACGTCGGGAAGACCGCTAAAAGGACAAACCGCCGAGAATTCGGGATAATTTAAATGAATGGTCTGCTCCTCACCTTCGTAGGGAAGAGTTTCAAGAAGATCGGGGCGAATATTGCTGTGATCTTCAAAGGGTAGGAATAATCCTTCAGCTTTTGGCATAAAGTCTCCTTGTTTCGAGCGAATGTATGTAAAGACTTAAATATTTCAAATGTTTTTTTATTCTTATCAGACTTCAACTCATGAATAGATCTCTTCCAGCCTACGCACTACGTGCTTCGACAGGCAGGTCGCATAGTGCGACAAGTTTACCCGACGTAGCTTTAGCGAAGTTGGAGTCGAGATGACAGTTTAAGTGATATTTTAAAGTTCTTCAACGTTCTTCAACACTTCAACGTTTCAACCTTCCAGCCTTTGCATAAAGCTACGGCCGGCAGGCATCAATTACTTTTTTTGCTTCTTCTACTATTTCAAATAAATTCGGTTCCTCATTGTATGTGATCCAATGATCAGGAGCATATTTTCGAAACCA
>CAYPTO010000018.1:0-2062 GCA_964413625.1 uncultured bacterium | reverse complement strand
CGTTTTGCAAATCGACGGGTATTTTTTTGTATCTCAGAGATCGCTGTCTCTTTATCCAGTTCTCCATTCAGAAAAGCAATAATCTCTTTATACCCCACCGTATTCAATGCATTTAAATCAGCCGAATAATCAGCATTGAGTAATGCTTTGATTTCTTCTATCAATCCGGCATCGATCATATCAAGAACACGTTGGTTAATGCGGGCATACAATAGTTCTCTGTCCGGGCTCAGTCCGATCATCATGTGTTCCCAAGGGAATTCATTGTTCTGTTTTTTAAATACTTCTGAAGGTTTTTTCTCTGTCATCTCCCAAATTTCCAATGCTCTGCAAACGCGTTTAGGATTTTGTGCATCAATCTCTTTTGCATATTCAGGATCAATCATTTTCAATTCTTCATATAATGCAGACCAACCTTTTGCTTTGGCTTTGATCTGTATGGCATTTCGAATATTTTCATCGGTAGTCAAAGTATTAGAGATCATGCCCCGAACGGCCTGGATATACAATCCGGATCCACCGCATACAATAATATTTTTATCCTTTGTTATACGTTCATCAATGATCTTTCTGGCTTCTGTGCCAAATTCACCCGCTGAGAATCTTTCATCGGGATCTTTTTCATTAATAAAGTAATGTTTTACACGGGAAAGTTCTTCACTTGATGGTGTTGCTGTGCCAATATCCATATAGCGATAGATCTGACGGCTATCGGCTGAAATGATCTCTGCATCTAAATATTCCGCTAATTCTAAGGACAAAGCGGTCTTGCCGCTGGCTGTGGGACCAACAATAAACAGACAAAATGGTGTTAAGTTATTAGAGTTCATGAAATAAAAGTGAAAAATCAAAATTGATCACAGAATGCGTTAATGCACCTACTGATACAAGGTCAATTCCGGTCCGGGCAATATCCGATACCGTATCTAAATTCACATCACCTGAGGCTTCAAGAAGAATTTTTCCATGATCTATCGATACAGCCTCTCTCAATTCATCAAGTGTAAAATGATCCAGCATGATCATCTTGATAGGATAATCAATCGCTCTTTTATACTCATCAAGATCAGTAACTTCAATTTCAATATCCAGATTTTCAGGTTTTGCATATTTCAGAGCCGCCTCCAAGGCTTTTTCAAGTCCGCCCGCCCAACGGATATGATTCTCTTTGATCAGAATCATATCATATAAAGCATAACGATGATTGTGCCCTCCACCGCATGTTACGGCATATTTATCCAAAATACGAAGATTCGGCATGGTTTTACGAGTATCAAGAATACGACAATTCGTCCCCTCCACTTTGTTAACAAAAGCGGCAGTTAATGTGGCAATACCCGACATTCGCCCAATAATGTTCAGGGCAGTTCGTTCAGCTGCCAAAATGGATCTGCCTTCTCCTTTTATTGTGAGAATCACATCACCTTTTACAAGTTTATCACCATCATTTTTATGGCAGTGAACATCCAAGTCTTTATCATATAATTCAAATACTCTTTTTGCAACTTCAGCACCGCCAAGTATCCCGGATTGTTTGCTGATGATCTCGGCTTCGGCCTGTAATTCGACCTGCATAGCAAGAGAAGTGACATCACCCGTACCAATATCTTCGATCAAGGCATTTCTAATAATGACATCAATATTATTCCAATCAAGTTGATTTCCCACTTTTTCTCCGAATTTTTATTTAATAATAAGCATCTTTTTAGTGTCTGCCCAGTTTCCTGCCTGCAATCGATAAAAATAAACACCCGTTGAAAGTTTATCTGCCAAAAATTCGACCTTATATGTACCGGCATTCTGATAATCTTGTATCAAAGTCGCTACTCTGTTCCCTGTGATATCATAAACAGATAAATTCACCTGTCCGGCGTTTGGGATTTCATAGGATATCTTTGTCAGAGGATTAAAAGGATTGGGATAATTTTGATGCAGACAGTATTCACTTGGTAAAATCACATGTGCATCATCAGCAACTGCTGTCCATGTCGGATAAATAACGCGAATACGATCAACAAATAAAGAACCCGTTGTTGCCGCATCGTCTATTCTTAATCGAATG
>CAYPTO010000017.1:0-11134 GCA_964413625.1 uncultured bacterium | reverse complement strand
TTATCCTGCCCAAAAACCATCATCCAGTCAATCCTGTTATCCTGTCTAAAACCATTATCCAGCCAATCCTGTTATCCTGTCTAAAACCATCATAGGCATCCTATTGTCTTGTTTAAATAACCTTAAATCATATCAAAGGCCGATCTCTTTTAAATGAAAAATCCCCTCACGATTTGGAAGAGGGAATTTCCCACAGTTAATAGAAAAAGAAGTTATTTTTTATCGGCGAGTACCGGCAGTACCTTTTCTTCAACGTACTGAAGCAAATCTCGTGGTGCAATGGGTTTATCAAGATAGTCGTCAGCGTTGATCCAGCTTTTTTCTTCTTTGGTCTGTGTGGAAAAACGGTAACCGGTCTCGTGTCCAGTTGAAGTAAAGATCACAACCCAGCGTTTATTACGGTTTGGTTGACGGGCCATCCAATGGCAGAGGACAAAACCGCTGTCAAAGTGTTCCATTACAAGATCGCAAAATACGATATCAGGATTAAATTCAGGAAAGATCTTTTTTGCTTCGCTTGCGTTGTAAGCTGCTTTTACATCATACCCGTTCTGTTGAAGATAGGGTTGATACATGTCAATCAAATCGGGATCGTCGTCAATAAGTAAGATTTTTTTATTCATTGTATCATTCTTTCGGGATTAAATGGATTCACGTTTTAAATAATGTGTGTGGAGCAATTCGTGTGATTTTTTTCCGCCGGGTTTACCGAGGAAATTTTCGTAGAGAGCATTGACCGAATCATTATAATGTGAACAGCGTTTCGGTAATGAACGATCAAGTTCATAAATTGCTTCCATACGTTTTTTGATCTTTTCAGGGGAGCTGGGTAGAGGTTGGCCACCACCATTGATACATCCACCCGGGCATGCCATTACTTCAATAAAATGAAATTTGGATTTTCCGTTTTTTACATCATCGAGAAAAGTATCAATATTGTGCAGTCCACTGACAGCTGCTACCTTCAAGGTTGCGTTGCCGATCTTGATGCTGGATTCTTTTACTCCTTCAAGTCCGCGAACGGAAGTAAAGTCGATACGATCCATATCTTTACCTGTGATCATGAAGTGAGCTGTACGTAAGGCAGCTTCCATAACACCGCCTGATGCACCAAAGATCGCACCGGCACCGGTTGATTCACCTAGGGGATCATCAAAACCTTCTTCCGGCATGCGGGTAAAGTCAATTCCTGCAATACGCATCATTCTTGCGAATTCACGAGTGGAGATAACAACATCTACATCCGGAGCTGTATGTGTTACTGACAGTTCAGAACGGCCAGCTTCGAATTTCTTGGCAGTACATGGCATAATGGAAAGAACAAAGATTTTACTGGGATCAAGTCCTTTTTTCTGTGCATAGTATGATTTGATCATTGCACCCTGCATGCCCTGAGGGGATTTGCAGGATGAGATATTGTCAAAAAGTTCAGGATAAAAATGTTCAACATATTTGATCCAACCGGGAGAGCAGGAGGTAAAGAGCGGAAGTTTACCGCCGGTTTTTATTCGTTCGATCAGCTCGTTAGCTTCTTCCATAATGGTCAGATCGGCTGCGAAGTTTGTATCGAATATTTCATCAACACCAATGCGTCGTAAAGCAGCCGGGATCTTACCGGTAGAAATGGTTCCGGGAGGCATACCGAATTCTTCACCAATGGCAACACGAACAGCCGGGGCGATCTGTGCTATTACATGTGTATCGGGATCGTTAATTGCTTCCCATGCTTGTTTTAGATAAGATTTTTCACGAAGCGCGCCAACCGGACATGCGACAATACATTGTCCGCAGTAAACACAAGCGGTTGTATTCAATGATCTGTTCATTGCCGGAGCGACGTTTGAGTAAAAGCCCCGATCGACAAAATCAATAGCACCTACGTTTTGAACTTCATGGCACATGCGAACGCAACGTCCACATAGAATACATTTCTCGGGATCGCGTTCTACGGCCGGACTCGCAAGATCGAGTTTGCCGCTTCTTTTTTCTCCTACATAACGGTACGAGCGAACGCCGTATTCAGCAGCCAAATCCTGGAGGTCACAGCAACCGTTACGAACACAAACCAAACAGTCTTGCGGATGATTGGCGATCAAGAGTTCAATAATAGACTTACGGGCGCGCCGGACTTTTTTGGAGTTCGTTTGCACTTCCATGCCTTCAGCCACGGGATAAGCACAAGACGGAACCATTTGTCCGTTACCGAGCTCAACCATACAAATACGGCAAGCACCGGTAGGTGTCAGGTCAGCCATATAGCAAAGAGTTGGTATTTTTATACCTTCGCGGTGTGCAACCGTAAGAATGGTCTCGCCGGGGTTTGCCCAATACACATTATTATTAATTTTTATATTCATGTTATTCTTTTTCCTTTATTATTCCGCTATGATCGCATCAAAACGACAGTTTAACTCGCATTGACCGCAATGTGTACATGTTTCCTGATCAATGAAATGGACTTCTTTACGTTCACCACTGATTGCATTAACCGGACAGCGTGAAGCACAAAGCGTACAACCGATACATTTGTCTTTATTGATAGTATAGGTCAACATCTGACGACAAGCTTTAGCAGGGCAGGTACGATCGTAAAGATGAGCTTCATATTCATCGCGGAAATATCGTAAAGTACTAATGACAGGGTTTGCAGCCGTTTGTCCAAGTCCGCATAAGGAAGTATCTTTGATCACATCAGCTAAGCGTTCAAGATAGAGCATACCTTGAAAGCGCATAAGTGAATCGATTTCTGTTTCTTCTTCGCGGTAACTTTTTGTGATCCTTTCAAGGATCTCAAGAAGTCGTTTTGTACCTTCACGGCAGGGGATACATTTTCCACAAGATTCGGATGTAATGAACTGCATGAAGTATTTTGCAAGATCTACCATACATGTGGATTCGTCCATAACCACGAGACCACCGGACCCCATCATAGCTCCGACCGCTTTTAGATTCTCGTAATCAATTTCTGTATCTAGGAATTGTTCCGGAAGTGCGCCACCTGAAGGACCGCCAATCTGAACAGCTTTGAAATTCTTTCCATCTGCAATACCACCACCGCAATCGAAAATGACCTGGCGGATAGTCGTTCCCATAGGAACTTCAACCAAGCCGGTATTCACAACTTTTCCCGAGAGGGCAAAGATCTTTGTGCCTTTTGAGGAATCGGTTCCGATAGAAGAATACCAGTCGGCACCCTTTGAAAAAATAACAGGTATGTTGGCAAGGGTCTCTACATTGTTAATGATCGTGGGTTTACCGAAGAGTCCTGAAACTGCCGGAAAAGGAGGACGAGGTCTGGGCATACCGCGTTTACCTTCAATACTATGGATAAGAGCTGTTTCTTCGCCGCAGACAAATGCACCTGCACCTTTTTTAATCTTTAGTTCAAATGAAAAGCCGCTGTTTAGGATATTTTCGCCCAACAGACCGTAATCCATTGCATCTGCGATCGTTTTTTCTAAACGTGCAATAGCCAAGGGGTATTCTGCGCGACAATAAACATAACCCTTGCTGGCACCAATAGCATATGCCGCTATGACCATACCTTCAACGACTCTGTGAGGATCGCCTTCAAGAACGGCTCGGTCCATGAATGCACCGGGATCGCCTTCATCGGCATTACAAATAAGATATTTTTGATCACTGGAAACATTATATGCAAATTCCCATTTTTTGCCCGATAAAAATCCACCACCCCCGCGACCGCGTAAACCGGCTTTTTTTGTGTCTTCTATCACATCCAGTGGAGATTTATTATTCAGGATCGCTGAAAGCGCCTGATAACCATCGCGTGCCAAATACTGATCAATATTCTCGGGATCGATCACGCCGCAATTTTCAAGAACGACTTTTTCTTGCAATTTATAAAATGGGATATCTTTTAATAATGGGATTTCCGGCCAAATAGAAGAATCGGCATCGGCATATTTGCCGAGTGCTTTTTGAATGACCGGTTCTTTATTAACGATCGTTCGTTCAATGATCGTATCTACGTTTGCAGGAGTAACACGCTTATAAGAGATACGGGGAAATCCCGGGACCTTAACATCGACGATTACCTCTTCCGCACAGTAGCCAACACATCCAACTTTTGACAGGACCGCATCAATCTCATATCTTTTCAGTTCCTGAACGAACATATCATATACAGCCTGTGCCCCGTTTGCAAGTCCACAAGTCCCCATACCAACAAGAACAACCGGCTTTTTAGCTTTTTCCATAGAAATGACAGATTTCATTTCAAGGATATTGTCAGGAGTAATACCGACTTTACTTGCATCGTATTTTCCGCCAATTACCTCAACGAATTTTTCGGCAGGGATTTTTTTGGATAGAATTTCTTTAAATGTATTCATTATCACCCGCCTAGTTTTTTTTAGTGTATTCTTTGATTAGCTTGTAAACTGATTTGCTGGTCAATCCGCCGTAATATTTATCATCGATCACGATAACAGGAGCAATAGAGCAAGCACCGATACAAGCAACTGTTTCAATTGTGAATTGCAGATCTTTTGTTGTTTCGCCTGCGGAGATACCCAATTCTGCTTCAAGAATATGGAGAATATCCAATGAACCTTTAACATGGCAAGCTGTACCCCGACACACACGAATAACGTGTTTGCCGAGGGGTGTGAGACGGAACTGGTTATAAAATGTTGCAACACCATACACACGACTGGTTGGGACGCCTAAATGACGGGCGACTCGAATAATATCATTTTCCGGCAAATAACCGTGAATATCCTGAATGTCCTGAAGCATGGCTATCATGTTCGAAACCTCATTCTTGGGGAACTTTTTGTAAATTTCTTCTGATTGCATTTTACTCCCTTTGCTTGGAACGAATTCACTTTTCACGGGATAATAAATATTATAATGACATAATACAAGAAAATAATATACTATTTTTCACATTAAAATATAAATGGCTTTTTATAGGTAAAATTGTGATGTGAATTACGTCTGTGATTATCAATTTGAGGTCGATGAAATATTTATTTATGTTTTTCAATAAAGGGGTGAAAAGATATCATGATTTAATAATAAATATCGGGTGGAATCATTTAGATTATCTAACTGTGATTATAGGGTAAATGGACGGTATTATGTGACGATAAAAACGAAAAAAGGTAGTTATTATTTTGGACATATTCAACACGGTCGAATGATATTGAATGAATTGGGTAGAATTGCAAAAAAATGTTAGCAGAAAATTCCCGGACATTATCCATTTGTGATATTGGATGAATTCGTTGTTATGCCAAATCAAATTGGAAAATTTGGATCTTAATCAAAGAATTTAGGAGCAATTGTGCGCAGTTTTAAAATTGACGTAACAAAATATGCTAGGGGGAATAATATCCCATTTAACTGGCATCCACGTTTTCATGATCGTGTATTACGAATTGAAAATGATGAATTAAATATTAAACAGCGATACATCAATAATAACCCGATACAATGGGATACACATAATGATTAATGGTCGTTAATATTCTTGATATTCTCACAATATTTAATTAATCTACCACGTTATTTCAAAATTTAGGAGAAATTATGTTATCAATTATGTTACAAGCAGCAAACGGTGCTGCTGAAGGTGCTACCGCAGGACGCGGTATCATGAGCTTCTTACCTTTTATTCTTATCATCGTTGTTCTTTGGTTCTTAATGATCATGCCTCAGCGCAAACGTCAGAAAGAAACCAAGAAGATGCTTGAAGAATTATCACCGAAAGATAAAGTCGTTACTATTGGCGGTATTATCGGTACAGTTGTCAAAGTAAAGAATGATTCCATTGTCTTGAAACTTGGAAAAGAAACAGAAATGGAAATTCGTAAGAACGCCATCGCCTCCAAGCTTGTAGATGAGAAAAAAGAAGAAAAAGTGGAAGCAAAGAAATAATTCGATCTTAGCCTGCTCTTAATGAGTGGGCTTTTTTAGGTTTAAAAATGATTATGCCCATTCGAATATACGGTGATCCTATTTTAAGGAGAAAAATTGCTGAATTAAATTCATATCAAGAAGTATTACCTTATGTCGTTGATATGATAGAGACCATGTATGATGATGACGGTATCGGCCTTTCCGCCAATCAGGTCGGATTAGAAATGCGTTTTTTTACCATTGGAATGAATGCCTTTGAAGATAGTCGCGGTGATTCCGTTTTTATCAATCCTGAAATACTCGAATTTTCCGAGGGACTTTGGGATTATGAGGAAGGATGTCTTTCCGTCCCCGGTATTAGAGAATATGTTACACGTCCTCGAACGATCTTAGCTAAATACTTGAACGATTACGGCGAAGTGCGTGAGGAAACTTTGACCGATCTGGCTGCCCGTGTATTTCAGCATGAACTGGACCATATGAACGGGATATTTTTCGTCGATCGTATCTCCCCGATACGACGGACATTGAACAAGAAGAAATTAAGAGCCCTGGCGGAAAAGAATAAATAAGTCTCATAAATATATTTCGTTGTTGTCTTAAGATATTCAACCACTCTGTGGTTGATTTTTTTATGAAATACAATTGCATCACAATAAAATTATATTGTCATTTTGATCGAAGTCCCGATTTTGATGGACGAAGTGGAGAAATCTTAAAAGCTTGACATATATTGAGGCGTTTGTGATCTCTCGACTTCATCCATCAACTGACCCCGAACGATTGGGGGCCTAGATGACAAGTAAGGGTTTCGTTGATATTTTTATTCCCATTGAAACATTAAGTAAATTGGATATAAATAAAACCCCGAGCTAGTCGAGGGGTGTAATCCCCAATAACCCGGGATGAAATCCCGGGGAGATGAATCGCTTCATATCACAACCCTGAGCTTGTCGAAGGGTTGGCCTGATCTAAACTAATATTGATCCTAATAATAGGTCAACCCCTACGGGTGGGGAAGGAAAGGAGAAACAAGTTATATACTCTTTTTGAACCCTTTCAGGGTTTTTGATGTTATTGAGTTACCACGGCATTTATGCCATGGTTGTCGAACTAACAAGATTAGGTTTTAACCCAAAAAGATGCAGGGGGTTACCCATCCCTAAAAAAAAGGTTCTTGTCGTTAATGCCCCGCGCTAAAGCACGGGGTAACTCAATAAAAGGATTTTCTATTTCTTAACGATTCCCGATGCAAGCATACGGGATATTTCGCCGAGAAATTAACATTTCGTGTTACCGCAAATCCTTAAAACAAAAAAAACTTGGAAATCCCGGGGCAAGCCCCGAGGAATTCAAAAAGAATATATGCAGGTTATTTTCATTAAAAACAACCCCATAAGGGGTTAAAAAAGTCTTTGTCTTTTGGTTATTGTTTGTCCTTCGCCGTGCCGTGCCGAAGTCTCGAATTCATTTGGACAAAGGTTGGTAGCTTTCTTAACCAGCGTAGCCTTAGTGAAGTTAGTAGCGAAAAAGGATCTCTTGTTTCTTATCCTTAATCTTTTTACCTTAATCTCTAGCGAATACTGAACAAGGATTAACGAAATTCGAAGACTTTGCAGATCATATATCGGTATTCCTTGTTCTGAGATCAATTGAGTATTAGAAAAAAAATAATTAGATTGAATAATGAACAAGGATTAACGATTTTAGATTGTCGAAGTTAAAAATTAAAGACAAGGAATAATTTTGGAAATCATTTTCATGGGCACCCCCGAATTCGCCGTTCCTGCACTTGATGCGCTTGTTGCGTCACATCACGATGTGTTGGCTGTTGTGACCGTACCCGATAAACCAAAGGGTCGCGGGCAAAGTTTGGCAATGTCTGATGTAAAAAAGCGCGCTTTAGAGCTTGATCTGCCGGTCTTACAACCTGTAAAATTAAAAGATCCGATTTTTATAAATACCCTAAAAGCATTTAATCCTGATATTCTTGTGGTTGTAGCATTCCGTATTTTACCGCCGGAAGTTTATCAATTACCCAAATTTGGCGCTGTCAATGCCCATGCTTCATTATTACCCAAATATCGCGGTGCCGCACCCATTCATTGGGCGGTCTATCATGGTGAAAAAGAAACCGGAGTCACAGTTTTTCAGATTGATAATAAAGTCGATATGGGTAAGATTATTTTGCAAGAGCATATTCCCATCTTGGAAAATGACACGACCGGAAAATTATATAATATACTGCAGCAAATTTCTGCAGATGCTTTGATCAAAGCATTGGATTTGCTGGAAAATAATAGGGTAGAGTATATTCCACAAGACAACAGTATTGCAAGTTCAGCCCCCAAGGTTTATCCCGATACGGGGAAATTGGATTTCAATAAAACCGGAGAAGAACTCTGTCGCGCAATTCGTGCATTTTCACCCTGGCCGGGTGTCTTTTTTGAAATGAATGGCCGGCGTATTAAAGTCAGCAAAGCTATATGCGAAAAAACTGACCATACAACGCCCGGAAAAATTGAGTTATTCTCCAAAAAACAATTCGCCATTCATTGTAAGGACGGTTATTTTCTGCCACAGGAACTGCAGTCGCCCGGACGTAGAAAAATGGGAGTTGTAGATTGGATGAATGGAAATGACCTGAAAGGAATGTTGATGGTTGACGGCTAATGCTTGTATGCCCTGAGCCGTTATGAGCAAGCATTTTTACTTTGTGGATATATAGAGGAAAAGACGATTTGCGATTTGTGGAAACATTGCCATTTAAAAACCAATATTGCCTGATTCTCGTAGCTCCGATAATTCGGAGCGAAGAAGGGTTGGCCGATATTCTAAAATCACAAGCCTTCGCAAAGGCACAGCCTTCGTAGCCGAAGCTACTTGCAAAAGTTATAGACGGCGTTACGGCGTAGTAATCTTTCGTCCTGCGGGCAGGTCACAGATCACAAATTCCTGATCACCGATCACATGGCAAATCAAACATTAATAATCCATCGGAACTTTATAATATTAAATCATTGTTCAGGATAATTATTATTTAAATCCATGTTCTTTATGTTTCATTTCAATATCTTTGGCTAAAACTTCCAGAGCCTTGAAATCATTCTCTAAAGGAAAACCTTTTGCAAGAACCGGGTTTAAAACTTCAACCTTCAAATTCGGGATCATTCCTGCTAAAATCTCTACTGTTTTGCCACTCCATCCAAAGGAACCAATAATAGAGATAAACTTCGCTTTAGGGCGTAATATATTAGCTAAATATGCCCCGTAAACAACATTTGGGTGTGGTCCAAAAAGCACAGTTGGAGTTCCAATGACAATAGTTCCCGCATCAACAAGAGCCATCGCCAGTTTTCCAATATCTGTAACAGCGAGATTAAACAGCTCAACAGTAACTCCTTTTTGAACAAGCGAAGAAACCAGATAATCAACCATTTGTTTTGTGCTTCCATGCATGGAAATATAGGGCAAAACGACCTTGTTCTTTGCAGGACTTTCTAACCAGTCTTTATAAGCATCAATAATAAATGAAGGCTTGGGATATAAGGGGCCATGACTTGGGGCTATAATAGATATTTCTTTAGAAAGAACTTTATCTATGTTTTTTATGATGCTCTTGTTGAAAGGCATCATGATCTCAGCAAAGTAACGTTTTGCAGCTTCATAAACACGCCCCTCATCAGTAACATAAATATCAGAGGTGGCAATATGAGAACCAAAAAAATCACAGCTGAATAATATTTTATCTTCTTTAAGGTAGGCACACATGGTTTCCGGCCAGTGAACCCAGGGTGTATATATGAACTCGAGGGTTTTATCACCAAGTGAAAGAGTTTCGCCATCTGCAACTGTTATAATGCTATTCTCCGGTATTGATAATAAGTCAACAAGCATTTCTTTTGCTCTGGTACTTGTTATGAGCTTTGCTTCCGGATATTTTGCAAGTACTGATGGGATACTTCCGGAATGGTCTTGTTCGGCATGAAGTGATACAATGTAATCAAGTTTTTTAACACTATGAAGTTGAGCTAATAATTCATCACTGAATTCCGGTTCGACCGTATCAATAAGAACAGTCTTTTCACTTCCTTCAATAAGAAAAGCATTATAACTCGTTCCGTCTGGCAGAGGTATGAGTGAGTCAAAAAGACGTGCATCCCAATCTATAAACCCCATTAAAAAAACTTTGTTTGTTATCTTTCGTGCATTCATATGATTTCCTTTCTATTATGTTTAGATTACCTAAAAAGACTTGTAATTTTATCAATTCCCTGTAGCTTTATATAAATATGATTTTCTTGGGTTTTTAAACTTTTGTATTTCACCATTTTTCTAATTTTACTTTGCAAACTAATATAAATTTAGTGGATACGCAATTTATTATTTGATCAGTAGCTCAATCTAATCGATAATGGACAAAGGATAATTGACAATTATAATATCGGATCATTGCAACATTACAGGCAAAATATTTAGAACCGATCGGACGAAATATCCTTAAATAACGAATATCGAACAACAGAACAAGGATTTATGAAGTATTTACTTCAAAGATCAACATTTGTTAATCGATGTTCTGAGATCATAGAGTTGTTAGTTCAGAACATAGGTAACAGTCTTCAAACCATAAATTGAGACAAGCGCAGAGCGCTTGAACAAAAATAAACATTGTTTCTCCCAAAAATTACAACCCCAGCGGGGTTGAACAAGAAGACTTCAAAGATCAACATTCGTTAATCGATGTTCTGAGATCATGGAGTCCCAACGTCTTTGAATAACGAATATAGGACAATAGAACAAGGAACAATTGAAGGTATATCAATTATATTTGATTCTTAAATTATTTTTTCATACCTTAATTTTTAACCATGTAAAATAAGGTAATATCATGCAAATAAATCCCCGAAAATTCGCACACAAAATTCTCCTTAAATGGTTCACGTCGGACCTGTATTTGGAGCATCTAATTGATTTTACTGAGAGTAAGCTCTCTGCAATAGATCGTCGCTTTACGGAGGCACTGATTCACCAGGTGATAATGCATCAGCGTATGCTGGATTTTATTCTAAAGAAATTTGTCGATAAAAAGCCGAAAGAACCGGTTTATATCGCGTTAATGATGGGCTCTTGCGAGATATTATATATGCAAGTCAAGGACCATGCTGCGATAAATGAAACAGTCAATCTTGTAGGCAAGATTGATCATCGATCCAAAGGATTTATAAATGCCGTTTTGAGAAAAGTG
>CAYPTO010000016.1:4062-11286 GCA_964413625.1 uncultured bacterium | reverse complement strand
CCAATACATAGCAGTTAGATCATTGACACCGGCCACATAAGCACCGCCAAGCGCCGCTGCTTCCGCCCCAACTTCCAATTTAAGAAATTGTGCGACACGCGTTCCTACTTTGGAAATATCCTCCGGAATAACCACTTCTTGAGCAACTCCTATTCCTGCAAGGGATAGTGCCAAAACTATAATTAATGAACGCTTTATAATGTTCATCTGCGCTCTCCTTATCGAATAATGGCAAATTTGCCAATGTGTTTTTTGCCATCCGGAAGTTCAACGGCAAAGACATAGAGTCCCGGCGCCACTTCTTGGCGATTGATCGTGGTTAAATCCCATGCTTCTGAATCATCATAGGCATTATCGTGTTCCACCATTTTGACAAATTCACCTGTCAAAGTATAGATCTTGATCGTGCATTGAGTTGGAAGATTTGTGAACAACAACTTTTTTGTATATTGACTCTGTTCCCATTGTGCCGATACCATATAGGGATTAGGAACAACCTTTATAGCTTCCAAATCATCTTCCGTTAGATTTACTTCTTCGCTGA
The DNA here is from genome assembly GCA_964413625.1 of uncultured bacterium. GTDB lineage: Bacteria > Fidelibacterota > Fidelibacteria > Fidelibacterales > Fidelibacteraceae > M50B103. The sequence continues at coordinate 10,742 of CAYPTO010000016.1, read as the reverse complement.
AATCTGCTGCAGTAAACGTAAATTCATCGCCATTTTCAAAAGGCTTATGGGTGCGGAAGAAAAGCGTATCACCAGCAGTAAAGGGATATTCGGTCGGAGATACCAACAAAGTATCCCACGTAAATTCAAATGCCCAAGTAGGAACAGAAAGTCCTACGGGACGACCGGGAACAGACATTTCATAGAACGCAATATCATCACGAAAATTCAAAGTATCGTCCCTAGTGGTCCCTTCTTCCAGGACAAGGAGCGATACTTTTTCACCACTCGGTATTTTTATAGCCTTAAAAGGTGCCGGACGATATGCAAAGGGACTATTCCAGCGAACGGTATCCAATACTTCATCTGCCGCTCCGAATATTATTGCATAATCGGATGCCGGCGGATACGGCAAGGTTGACCAAGGTGTTGTTTCAATATATTTTTGACCTGAAGCCCATGCAACCGAATCTACTGTCGCTCTTTCAATATTATCAAAGACCACTTGCAGTCCATCAAATATCGGACGATAATTTGTGGCTACATTTGGGTTGATATCATTATTTGCCAAATTGTTAACAATGGTATTACCAGTTGTTAGATCAATAACAGAATATTTAGGATTTTTAATATTGGGACCGGTTGCCGTTGCAGGAGTTGCAGAGATCGTAATTTTATATTCATGATCCGTTACATTTGACGGTTCGGCAATACGTATCAAAGTTTTTGTATTACCCACGGTACTGTCACTGGGCACCAAATCTATATGAGCTTTAATATCAAGAGGATAACGAGAGGGTGTGATTCTGACAAATTGAGGTGAAAGCGGAGTCGTTCCTTTTGGATTTTCCAAACTTTCCAATGAATAAGTTGACCATTGATTATCAACGTTTGTTGTTGACCATGTCGTATCATATGTAATGATCTCATACGTTGTTCCCGAAGAGGGATCTACAACTTCTTCGCTGGAAACTTCAATGGTATAACCGGGTTCAATACCAATATCATAAGCTGTTACAGAATAAGTATATTCTTTACCGATCTGAACGTCTTTATCAACATATTCATGTTGCAAGCCCGTACCCGTACCAAGATTGATCCATGGAGCTACCGGATCTGCCCCGGAAATATCACGCCCATAACGAGCCATATCTTCGTCGTAAGAAAGATCATACTGGGCAAGGGGTTCAAATCCAACCTGTGTTTGGTTTACGTCATATATCGGGTCACCCCAATTTTGTCCACCATCAGTTGATTTATAAATGCGGTATCCTTCAAAATCAGGATAACCTGTTACAATATCCGTTGAACTTTCGGCAAGGTCATCCCAAACAATACGTACAGCCATTTTTTCGCTTTCGGGGTCCCATTCACTTACAGCGGAAACTGTTGGTGCCTGAGGCGCCGAGAAACCCTGATAATGAAGATCATACATAATCTGTGCCATATTTGCATTTCGATTTAGATCCGGGATATTTTCACCCATGATCACAGCAAAGGAGAACATGGCGGTATCACCGACTGAAAAATCAAACGGACCGGCTGACATCATGCAAACACAATCCAAACCATCGGGGAATAATGTTTTCAGTCCTTCCATACTATCATAATGCGGATTTAATTTACCGTTATTGTTAGGATGAAAATACCATACATCTTCCTTGTCTGTCAGGCCGGTTGTATCTCCAGACATTAGTTGATACATTAATTCTTCTTTTTTAGGTGATTCCGGTTGCATGCCATCACCGATAAAAGGGCCGCCTGATCCTTCTTTATCAACAACACCGGGACGATTGTACCAATCAAACCAATGCCAATCGGTTAATCCAAGATCATCACCCGGAGCGATATATTTAGTTTCATCCAACCACACCGTATCGCTTGCTTTGGGAGTATCAAGAAGTTTAACGGCAACAAACGCATCTACATCGTAAGTACCGCCGCATTCTTTTTGATCAAGATCATAGATATAAGCGTAATCATAGGTTGCGTTATAACCCATCATATCACCATCATTGGTGCTACAGGGGCGATAGCCCCCAAAATAATATGCCGAGAACATATCGGCATCAAAATAAAAACCGCAATAAACACCTTTATAATCAAATCCGGCGCCATTATTCAGTCCGTATTTATCGCTTTCGTTGACCACTTTCATAGTCACGAATATTATATCTTCAGCATAAGCGCGACCATAGGAATGGACTGTTGCATAAACGCGAGATCCGGTAGGATATCCATTGTAAGCTGAAACCGGTTCGCGGTCTGCAAATTTATCATCAAATTCGAGATAGATGTCAACATCAGACGTAAAGCGCCCATCAACTTGTTCACCAAAGGTAGGTGAAGAAGGATCAGTATCTACAGCAAACCAACCGGGCCAATAGCGAATTTCATCGCCATCTTTATTCGTTTTTGAAGGCCATGATTCCGGCGCAATTGATGTTGCCAGTAAGGGCCATGTGTCACTTTCATCTGTCCATGTTGGTGCGGCATAGTCACCGGCAGTAATGTCACCGGAAAATGTTTTACCTTTTGAGCCCAAGACAACATCCCAGTCCGTATTGATTTGATTTCCGGTTCGATCAAGCCAAGATTCCGAAACTGTTGAACCCCAATAGATCGTATCTGCCGGGTTAGTGGGATGTGGACGCATAGCCCAAGGGTAAGCATTGCCGTCTTTATCTTTTCCGGGTACACCGATCATAAATGATACATTTGCAAGGTACTGATAATCACCCCATGCACCCGCAACATCATCTTGCCAATGATCGACAAAGTTTCCATAGTTCAGGATCGCTGTTTTGAATTTCCCCTGATCGGCATAACTTTTTGCCCGCTCGTAAATAGGATTAGCAGATGTTTTAGCAAATTGCGTACCATATTTAACTTCCAGCGGAATAGCCAGAAGCAATACAGGCAGTAATAAACATCCTAAACGTTGAATATATTTCATGAATTAACTCCTTAAAACTCCACTTCTACAAAAAGATCAATACTGCGAAGATCGTCATAGTACCACGGACGATCATAGATAGTTGAACTTCTTATGCCATCAAGAATATAACCTTCATCAATACCCCCCGGATTATCGGGCGTTCCTGTTCGTGGATAAACATAAAGAGGATTCTTTTTATTGAAAAGGTTTGTACATACAACACCAAGTACTAAACGACTTGAACCTACAATATCTACATATTTTCTAAAGGCCAAGTTCGTTGTATAGTATCCCGGCATGCGCTCACTATTTTGCGGACCCAGTTGATCGTTTGATAGAATTGGTGTATAGGGTGCACCTGAAATTGCGATAAATGTCAGATTTGTCATTGTATTTTGAAAGAGATTATATGAGCCAATTGGAATTCCGTAACCTTTTGGTAGGTGAAAAGTTAATTGGGCACTAAAATCGTGTGTGCGGTCATAATCCTGCAGAACTTCATTTTTGGGCATCGTCAATGGATTTTCTCCATTCCGATAACCTTCCCAGGGATCCGAGCGATTACCTTTGGCAACGGAATAAGTGTATTGAATATTACCGGTAAAAAATCTACCGCGTCGTTTTTCAAATATCATATCCACGCCGCGAGCCGAACCGTAATCATAATTTACAAATGTGGTATAGGTAACGGATCCCACACGCACTTGTTCGGTTGAGTTCATGTTACTATAATCTTTTGACCAGCCTACAAGACCCAGAACATAGTTTTGCGCTACTTCTGTATTTAACCCAAATTCGTAACTTGTTACTTTTTGAGCACTAACATCGGGATTGCCCACTAAAGGCATAGGTGTGTTAAAAAACTCATCAAGGTTGTCACGTTTGTCAATATTATTATAAATATCACGATATGTCGGGTTTTGATAATAAATACCATAACCAAAAGTAAAGGTTGCTTTATCGGTGATCACATGTGAAAATCCCAAACGGGGGCTCCAGAGAAATTCCCAATCGGTCGGCACAAGAACGGAATCTGGTTGACGAGGATCTGCCCACATTGAATCGCGGGCATTTGCAGCATCAAAACGTAAACCGGCATTTATGACCATCCAGGGATACTCGATTTTATCTTGTAAGTATCCGGCGAATTCCTGAGGAATTCGATTGTAACTTTCAGTATAGGGCGTTGATAACCAAGGTAATTGAACTTCATTAAAAACGATATCATGTGTTTTATAATCAAGTCCGGACTTGATTTGATTATGCCTGCCTACCTGTGAAGTTAAATCCAGCCTGAATTCCTGGGTACGAGAACGGGTATAATGATAATATCTATCAGCTCCGCTATAGTAATATTCAGCGGAATAGTTTGTCAAATTGGGACTGTTTTGATATTTAATGATCATATCTTCGTCAATAAACGGATATAATACATATGGTTGATTATATTGATCGGGAGTAAGCCATTCGTTCATTTCTTCACCAATATTCCAGATAGTATCAGCCCCTGAAAGAACATATTCAAGCGGAACATTATGATTGGTACCGTCATCCATATAAGGTACTTTTGTGCTGTCATAGAAATTTGCCAAATAGCGTTGCTCCACCCAATCGGGATAACCATCGCCATCCGAGTCATAATTCCGGACACCCATGGTCATTTCCTGGGTAAAATTAGAATAATTAAACGTATAATATGTTTTATCATCTAATTGATGGCGCCATTCCAAAGTATAGCGTTTGGATATTTTCTCGACTTCGTTCTTGCCCAGATCATAGTAGATATAAGCAGGATCAAAAGCTTTATAATTTGAATTAACATACCAGTGTGAAAGATTTAAGCGTATTTTCGGTGAAACTAAAAAAGTTAGTTTTGAAAATATGTCGAATGTGTTATCAAAACCAAAAGAACGCCATCCGGCAATTGTATCAAGCGGATTGATATGGTTTTGTTCATTATAATCACTTAATGGATTATCCAGATCAAAGGCCAAATCATCAAATTTATAGACCGCATATGCACTGTTCGTCTGATCAAAACTGGTCCACCAACGTATCTTATCAGTAAAAAGAGGTCCACCAAAACCACCTGCGATCTTGGAAAAATTTCTCAACTGATCTTGTTCAGAAGAAAGGGGGCCCAAATTACTGCGTTCATATCTTAACATTCCAGTAAGCTTTTTTGGACCGGTTCTTGTAACGGTATTGATCATGCCGGACATGGCATCGCCGTACTCTGCATTAAAGAACCCGGTTTGAAAGTCAACCTGAGCAACGGCAAATTGATTCAGTCGCGTTCCCTTGCCCTTACCGCCATATAGCGGGTTTTCAATATACATACCATCAATCATAAAACCGGTTTCATTTGCCCTTCCGCCTCGAACATGGATCTGTTCAATACCGCGTTCCTCAAACCCCGGGATACCCAAATCCGCAGTCTTGATCTCAATAATACCTGATTGCAAAGTATAAACCTCTGTCATATCGCGAACAGGAAGGTTTACAACCTGTTCCGTATTCATAATAACCTTGCGGCCCACTACGTCTTTTTCAACGGATGGTCGGTCTGCAACCACTTCAACAACTTCACCCTGAATAGCCTCGATTTCCATGCGAACATTAATAATAGTTGATTGGTCGCGAATAACTCTAACATTACGTTGAATGACTTTTTTAAAGCCGATCATGGTATATGTTACGGAATATTCACCGATCGGAAGGTTGATAATATTATAGTAGCCTGTCTGGTCTGTAAAGGTACCTAATCGAGTACCTTCAATCATGATATTGACACCTAGAAGCGGTTCATTATTATTCGCTGTTACAACGGTACCGCGGATAGATCCGACAATATCGCCATATGCCATACCAGAAAATAGCAGACAAACCACAAAAAGGATATAACCTTTCTTCATACAATCCCCTTAAGCAACAGGCTACCCCGAGATTTTGGGGCAACCTGCGTGTTTGTAAACAATTTATTTTAATAGAACTGATTTACGAGTGATCGTTATGTTGTTTCCAGTCAGTGAATAGAAGTAGATACCCGAGGACATGCTTGAGCCATCCAGTTCAATTTCATAATGTCCGGCATCCTTATAATCACTGAAAAGAGTCTTAACCTTACGGCCTAAGGTATTAAATACCTCCAAATTGTATTCACCTGATTGATGAATATCAAAAGCGATCGTCGTCATTGGATTGAAAGGGTTGGGGTAGTTTTGTTCCAATTCAAATTTTGCGGGAACATCAACAACATCTTCAACGCCGGTCAGATCATAATTTACATCCATAAAATACACAAGGTTCTTGTAATCTTCAGGGACTGCATCTAATGTGTCATCATCTACAGTATGGGTGCTATAATCCGGAACCTGATAAATAAGAAAAACATGATCATCGGTAGCATCGGGATCAGCATGAGCACAAATCTCATCAAAATCCGGTGTATTTGTAACGTTTATTTCCGGTTGCCAGGTTTGCCCTGCATCTACAGAACGGCGCACGAAAATGTCATAGGATCTTTTATAAAGCAAGGTATCGTTTTCTTCTGCATCATATTCTTTATAGATGTCTCCTTTGGGATATACTGCATAAATAATATTCGGGTCAGTTTTAGATGTTGCCATTGCCGGGAAAAAGCTTTGCCATGCGCGATCACTGTGACCATAATTGAAACGCCATGTGTTTTGCATACTGGTTACAAAAGACACCTCCCAGGTAGCCGTTTCTGATGCCGGATTAGCACAATAAAGGTGATAAA
>CAYPTO010000016.1:0-4052 GCA_964413625.1 uncultured bacterium | reverse complement strand
AAAGTGGTTTCAATTGAAAGCAGATTGGAAGCGATAAAAACCGCAACCCTCATTAGCGGTTGGCATAATATAGCCGGATTGCTCAGATTCGGGTATAACTAAACACATAAAATGAACACCGCCATTGGCATCAACAACCATGTCGTTATCATAACCCATAAACAGGCCCGGGTAATTTATAGTATCAAGAACTTCATCTTCTGTTCCCGTAAGCTCATTAACAATAGTAGTATCAGTGCCGTTTACAACTTCAAACTGCTGCGAAGGAATATAGATGTCAAAAATATTATCATCGAAAATATGATCTTCTACATAATAGTAAGGAACATCTGAGTCAAATGATAAAGTGCTCCATGTTTGACCATAATCCGTTGTTTTGCGGAATTTAAAAGTATGATAAGCATTATCTTCCACTAAAGTGTCAAAACCACTGTGCCAGTAAGCCACATTGGCCACATAGCCGGTACCATTATCCGCAATTGCGATCATAGCATCTGATGTGGTAGAGCCATCTGCAGAACCTTCTTCAAAGTATGTTTTAGCATCTAAGATTTTTTCAGCGGGAGCAAAAGTAACAGTACCACTGCTGATCCCGGTTGAACGATAAAGATAAATATTGTGTGAACTTACATTATTAGCATCAAACTCTCGCCATGTTGTGTAAGTAATATTAATATGGCCCGTGCCGTTTGATTCTTTCGAATAACTTGGGCAACCCATCCACATACCTTCGGGGTTGTTGGTATTACCAATCAATTGGGGTTGTGACAGATAACCACCGCCCCAACCAAGCATATCTACAACAAACAGAGGATCTGCATCATTTTCGATACCTGAGTTAGCGCCGGTATATTCAGTCCAACAAATAAACGGATAATTGCCGGCACCAATAGCTGAAGGATAACGTGCCGTTAATTCACCCGGAGAATTCGCGTTCAAGTTACTTTGATTTGTCCATGTTACACCATTGTTTAAACTGTATGCCATGCCGACAGCACCTGAGGAGCCCTCAATGCCGACCCATTGACGATAAGCCATAACAAAAGTATTTCCACTATGAGAAATGGGATTTGTAACACCAGATACAAGCCCAAAACCATTTTTACTTGAATCAATTAAGACAGCAGCAAACTCTGGATTATATAATGATGCAGACCTTGCGGTTGTTTTAGCTAATTGTTCACTATAGATCTCTCTACCGGTTTCTTTGATGATACGCTCAACTTTAGCTTTGTAGTTAACTGGCAAATTTGCCGTTTGAACTGCAAAAACCGAGCTAAGCAACAACACCGTCACAAGTGTTGCGATAACAATGCGTTTCATAACAACCTCCAAATTGTTTTAATCAACGTATAAGCTGGATGTTTCTTTTTCTGTTTTCAATACAATGGTCGATTCCGTGTTTTTTACATTATCGATCAAATTCATGCTATCCAATAATTTTTCAAGATCCTCTGTACCTGAAGTTCGGACTTTAGCTATAATAGAGCCCTTCCCGGCAATATAGTGGATCTCTTGTATCTTATCAAAACCTGCCAGGATCTTCCCGGTATCCCGCATTTTTGTCAGGTCATAAAGGGATATCAATACGATAGCAAGAAGATTCAGCCCTAATATAGCCGGTTCCAGTCTTGCTTCATACGCCTTAACGATCCCTGCTTTTTCAAGTTTTTTAACGCGTTCGTAGATTGCAGAAGCCGTCATCCCCATATGGCGTGCAATCTCAGCATTTGATGTTCTTGCATTGTCCTGCAAGATCTTTAAAATAATTCTGTCTTTTTGATCTAACATTTTGTTTATCTCCAGTTAAAGTTAAAATTACATGATAAATCGCAGGTCAACAAGAAAAAAAACGAATTATTTTTGAAATATGTAAATATATATGTGGGGCTTATTGATGATTTATCATTATGGATTTTGTTATAAATCTTATATTACACACAATATCTTGTGTTTCGTTCACACAGACACTGTGATATCTGTTTTCATATCGTCTTGTCTGATATATTGTGATCAAATGTGGGCTGAAAAGTGCTTTTCTTGGTTGTTGATGGTTAAAAACAAAGTCGATTTGTCTAGTCGTCTGATAAATTCTTGAATTTTTCCTTTTGGATCTTCATCTTTTTACTTTTTACTTACATAAAAAACCCTCCGCCGGCTGGCGGAGAGTTTTTTATTATGTTTACAATATTCTACTTAGATTCCAATTCCCAAACAGATAAGATTTTCTGTTCCGAGGAATTGTCCCGGGCGGAATACGTAATCAACGGAAATCTTGGTTGTGTTAATATCAATTTTAACACCGGCACCAAGAGTTAAACCATAAACGCTATAACCAAGATCTGCACCACCATTTAACTGGAAGTTATAGCCGGCGCGTACAAATCCAACACCTGCAAAGTTCAATTCAGTACCAACTTTTAGGTAATCGGTTTCTGCATTACTGTTCTGATAAACAGCTGATAACATAATCATGTCTGTAGGTTTATAAGATAACCCCATTTCAAGACTTGCCGGCAGCTGATCAGATGATGTCAGTATGTCAAAGAAATCCTCATATGTTTCGCCGTCTGCGGTAGCTCTCAATAATGTACCCGTTCCTTTATATTGCATATTGGAACCGATATTGCGAATAGCCAGACCCATTGACAAGCCTTTAACATCCAGAAGCTCTTTGTATTGTAAACCAAAATCAAAAGCAAGAGCCGTAGCGCTTACGCCAGGAATACTTTCATAGATCAATTTACCATTAAGGCCTACACTGATACGGTCTGTCAGTTCACGCGCGTAAGAAGCACCGAGAACCGAGAAAGCCGGCGAAAAAGTCGCGCCGCCATCACCATCCATATCTTGTATGGTAGTAATGGGAATTTCTCCCATTGTCAGAGATTTCATACTGACGCCCAAAACACCATTTGATCCCGTGTTAAAAGCAAGGGCAAAATAGTTAGTTGAAATATCAGCAATGATCTTTGCCGAGGAGAACATAGCATCTACCCGGCCATTAACATCGCTCAGACCTGCAGGATTCCAGAAAATTGCATCTACACCGGAAGTGTAGGCAATATCAGATCCGCCCAAACCCAACGAACGGCCACCAACAGGGATCTGGGCCTGAACACCGGCTGTTGTGCCGGTACGGTCAACATCTCCCGCAAAGGCAACACCCGTAAAAAGGGCTGCGATCAGGATAAGCGACATGAATTTATTTAAAAGTTTCATCATAACACTCCTTTAATATCGTTATGTTTTCATGTGGCATCAATAATATTCCAGAATTTGTTTCTTCTGAACGATCATAACCTTTAAGATCTTTGTAAGACCTTCATCCGGCATATCAATGTGAGCTAAATACATACCACTTGCAACAGGAATATTTGACGCATTGGTCAGATCCCATTTTTCGAACTGACCTTTATCGGATGTATGCTCAAGCGTTGTAACAAGAACACCGGCCAAGTTAAAAATCTTGATCGTAGCCGTTTCAGGCAAATGTGTAAAGGTTACATATTGATCATAAGGTGAAATTGACAATTCATTGTTAGCATAGAATGGATTAGGAAATACATTGATCTTATCAAGTGCCAATGTCATCAATGAATCGCTGCTTTCAGGGGCATAATCAGCAGTTGAAAATGCAAATACATCCTGGTTAGCAACATTTACATTAGAAGCAAAAATTTCTATTTCAAATTCTTCTTCTACATAATACCAGCCACCTCTGCCAATTGGTGAAATATTATACAACACGGGCCAGGCAAAGCAATTGTCTAAACTGCCTCCCGGTAAATAATCGGTATATGTTGCATCGTAATCATCATTGAGAATGTAAATATACTCATATCCACCTGCAGCAGCATAAGTTGAATCCACAGGATTATATCCCATATCCCAAATATTATTTTGGCCGGCAGTTCCTGAGTCTTCCAAAAATGCCAATCTTAGTCTGCGTGGAGGAGTGCTTTCAGTATCATAAGCTGCTATTGGAATGTCTGCCAGAGAAGTACTCCAGCTACCCCAACCGTCAATGCTAACAGCCTTAGACCATCTAT
>CAYPTO010000015.1:0-11387 GCA_964413625.1 uncultured bacterium | reverse complement strand
TAAATATTGGTCATTTTTTGAAGAAATATGATAAAAGAATACTAATTGAGAATATACTATTCTAGATATTATTTCTCCCTGAAACCCTATCTTAACATACTAAAGTTGTTCTAAAACCCGCATCATTACTACGTTAAACCCCTAAAAACACAAACTTCTCGCACTAGCCACATCTTGGTGTACACAAACCGTAAAACCCGCATGGATAAAGGGCTTTCGCTTATACTGTGAGCGGTTTTTTTGAAGTCTTGAGTTGAATATCGAACAAGGATTAACGAATAGTGAACTGCGAAGTGAATATTTACTTCGAAAATCAAATATCCTTGGTCGATGTTCTGAGATCATTCTGCTAACTACCGGCCCTGCATAGCTTTCTTGACCAGCGAAGGCTGGAAAAACCGAAAAGCACTTACCATTCTATTGGTTTGCTTAAAACATAGCCGTCTTTTTTCTTTACTTGATCGGGAAATTGGCTGTCGGAGATCTTTTTTCTTCCTATAACCATTGAGCCTTTTGCCACATAAGACATTGAATGGTTTGATCTTTTAGGTGGGAAGGCAATAAATACTCGTTTGTCCTTGTAAAGGCTATGTATTGATTTTATGGGAGGAACTAAATCACTATCACCTGAAATAAGCATTGCCATATCATATTCATTATTATATGCATCGTTTAGCATTTGAGTTGCAATATTTACATCAGTCATTTTTTCGTTATAGCTTGGCCAAATATTTCCACAACGGAAACATTCTATCGTGGTTCTTTGATAATGCCCGTAGAATATTTTTACGTCTGTATTTTCCAATGCTTCAAGAAAAGTATTTTGTCTTTTTTGCTTATCCGGATTATTACTAACTCTGCTAGTAAAATATTTTACACTGACCAGTGTTTGTTCGGACTTTAATAGATTTTGAGCTAATTGATATAAGTTAAGCCATTTGTATTTCCCATATCCGGCTTCTTTCATTCCAAAGTATAAATTAAAACCATCAATATAGACGATCACTCTTTCCGGTGCCGATTTAATTCTTGCTTTTTTAGTCATTTTCGTTTACCTTCTTTCATTAACAGCGCTAAAGATAGCATCTTTAGTCCGACGCTCCGAAAGGAGCGTTTCTCTTTTGCCTAAGTTTTCAATGAAATAAATGTATAAAAGATAAACGTAAAATCCTTTTACATCTCTTTGAAATGAGAAATCTGTGACGAGAATCACAAAAGACGATGCTTTAGCTCGGGGATAATTATGTTTCATAAAAATACTAAAAAGCCAGATGAGTTACCCTGAGCTTTAGCTCGGGGATAGTAAAACTAGAAATCCGGGTTTTAACCCGATTGATAGAATCGATAAACCACGGCTTAAAAGCCGTGGTAAATTATAAATCAGGATTAATAGTAAAAAACGCTATTAAAAGCTTGCTGATTAATTAATTACGCTTTACCCCGATTACTAAAATCAGAACAAATATTATTTTACTAAAATCGGATACAAAACGGTAATTCGTCAATCCTTACTTTAGTCTTTACTTCATAAATACCATTTTCTTGGTATCAACAAAATCACCTGCCTGAAGCCGATAAAAATAGATTCCCGAGCTTACGTGTGAAGCATCCCACTTCACGGAATAATACCCGGCAGACTTGATATCGTTAACAAGTGTTGCTATTTTCTTTCCGTTCATATCGAAAATTGAAAGATTTATGACCGGCAACTGCTCCTCCAATGAAGCTTCCGTGGAAATGGAATAGCTAATTTCTGTAGTGGGGTTGAATGGATTGGGATAATTGATATTTAATGTAAACTTTTGTGAAATATCGTTTTGAGGGATCGTGACAGTAACAGTTTTTTCTGTGTATTTTGTTTCTTTATTTGCATAACTGACATCAGCCAACATATAGGTATAAGTATTGCCGGGAATAATTTGATCATCTAAATATTCGTAAGTATGTGGCTCGCTTGTTGTACCATTTCCTCTAACTGAGGCAATTATATCATGATCGCGGTAAATAAGAAAACGAGCATTGTTTGTTTCAGATTCTGTTATCCACCTTAATTCCACCCTTCCGGCATTGTATATGGGATCAAAAGAAATAAGTGAAATCGGAGAGGGCGCATCTGAAACCACCCATGATGCTCCATTGATCGTTCCCGTATTTGAATTGACACTATTATCAGTTAAGCTTGTACCGCTGCCTTCATCCATCTTGTAATAGGCTAATAAACCGGGTTCATTACCATTCAATTCATTATCCATATTATTTTGGATTTGTGTTTGTGTCCGTACAATATTCCATATACGAATTTCATCAATTTTTCCATCCCAAAATTGGACTGTCCCTCCGGTCCCATTATTATATCTTCCAATTTGAATCGGCAAATCCCCGGTTTGTCGTGTACCACTAAAAGTATCCTGATCCGTAAGAGTACCATCTAAATACATTTTACACGTACTGCCTTCAATGGTAATTGCGACATGATACCAATCGTTTATATCGATATCAAGATCATCAATATCATTATTACCATTAAGTATCACACCATAATCACCGGGGCTGCTTCCATTTCCCATAAAATAATTTAGGTTACCACTGCCTTTTTGGACCTGTAAATTAAATTCACAATTATCATTTCCGGAACCGTCTTGGGTATGTTTTGAAATTATCGATCTATAATTATCGGTGTAATTATCAAGATATATCCAAGCTTCGATCGTAAAATTCCCATCAAGATTTAAATCTGTCAATATTACATAATCATTTGAACCGTCAAATTCCAAACAATGATTGGCTAATAATGAAATTGATCCAAATAGATATAAAAAAATGAATCCTGTTTTTATACTTTTCATATCTTACCTATTCATTAATTACTGCATTATTTATTTTATTGCTAAACAATATAATGTAACTAGTCAAAAAAGACAAAAATATTTTAGCGAACACCGTGTTAAAGATATTTTATCTCTTATATCTTTTCTCTTTACAGAGATCTCCCTTACGGGATCCGTCTATCGCCGGACTGAACAAATTTCTTTCAGAAATTTTTCAGGATGACGGTACATTTCTCCCCTTTTCCTTTACGCCTTCTTACCTTCTTACCTTCTTACCTTCTTATTCTTCCCACCTTCTTACCCTCTCGCCTTCTTACCTTCTCGCCTATTTGTGTTCTTTGTCACCATTCATATATATCTCTTGCTTTTTGATTGATATAAACGATTGTAAGAGGTATTTTTCAGGATGTATTGTTCCATTGCCTTCCCTCTGGAAGTTTATCAGACATATACGTATTCGGTACCGGAATCTTTAAGCGATAAACTTAAAGCCGGTATGCGCGTTAAGGCATCATTTGGTTCGCGGGCCCAGATCGGATATTGTATTGAAACAATGTTAGTACTATCATCGAAGCCCTCTTACAAACTTAAAGAAATATCAGATGTAGTTGATAGCACTCCGATCTTTTCCGAAGATCTAATAAAGTTGATCAAATGGATTTCGGATTATTACCTTGCCCCTATCGGCATCTGTTTTCGGGCCGCACATCCATCCGAATCTGGCTTTAAGCGTCAGCAATTCTGTTTTATCCAAGAAGGAGAATCACCGGAAAATTGGCCGGATATACCAGCCGGTGGTTTATCTATGATAAATTTTGTAAGTCTCCCGGATTTAAAACAAAAAAAAATCAAAGAGGGCTTGAGTTCCGGAAAACTATTTATTGATAATATTTTCCCCAAGGTTAAAGAAGCCCGCCGTGTTGCTGCGGTTAAAATTCTTAATACAAAGCTTTCTATCACATCTCGTCAACAAGATGTAATCGATCTACTTTTATCCCTGGACACGCCCCGGGAAGAGATCAGGGTAATACAAAAAAAACTAAAATGTTCATCTTCTGTTATTAACAAGCTTATCGAAAATGGTGTGCTTACCAAATTCGAAATGGAAGTGCCGGCTGATCCTTTTGACCATCTTGTAGCGGAACGAAAACGCGATGTAAAATTATCAGTTGAACAGTCTGATGTTATTGACAATATAGAAAAACACTTTGGGACATTCTATCCCGTTCTGCTTCACGGTATCACCGGAAGTGGAAAGACCGAAGTCTACATTGAGCTTGCAAAAAAACAACTCGAGACCGGGAAACAAGTCCTAATATTGGTACCCGAAATCGCGATCACGCCTCAAATAGCTGCACGCTTTCGTTCAACTTTTGGTGAACAGGTTGCTATTTGGCATAGTCAAATGAGTGATTCAGAGCGCCTTTGGACCTGGACTCAAATACAGAAAAACGCTATTCGGGTAGTCGTTGGGGCTCGCTCTGCATTGTTCGCGCCCATGAAAGACATTGGACTGATCGTAGTTGATGAAGAACAAGAAGCTTCCTACAAACAGGATGATCAAGTTCCCCGATATCATGCCCGCGATGCAGCTGTTATGTATGCACACATTCTTAATATTCCGATCATTCTTGGATCCGCCACTCCAAGTTTGGAATCATATTATCTGTCGGCTTTGAAACGATATAAACGATTGGAATTGAACCAACGGTTCGGTGATGCGCAATTGCCTCATGTTCATTTGGTTGATATGACAGAAGCACCTCGTCAGGGATTGTTTAGTCAGGAATTATTAGCGGCACTTGACAAGACATTGAAAGATGGGAAACAGGCTATTATATTACAAAATCGTCGTGGCTATAATACGGTTATGGTATGCAGTGAATGTAAGCAGATCCTTCAATGTCCGAGCTGTAGCGTTGCGTTAACTTACCATAAACGACTTGATAAACTCATGTGTCATGTTTGTAATGCCACTTATCCCCTGACAATCACCTGTCCTCATTGTGGAAAGCAAACGCTTACAGCTGTGGGACATGGAACTCAAAAAATTGAAGAAGAACTTAAAAAGATATTCCCGGATGTACGCGTTGCTCGAATGGATATGGATACTACGCGCACAAAACATGCCCATGCACGAATTTTAAATGAATTCGAGCAGCAACAACATCAGATACTTCTTGGCACGCAAATGATCGCCAAAGGACTGGATTTCCCTAATGTGACACTTGTAAGTATCATGAATGCCGATACCGGTATAGGCATACCCGATCATCGAGCAAGCGAACGACTTTTTCAACTTATCTATCAGGTCAGCGGGCGAAGCGGGCGTGGGAAGTATCCGGGAGACGTCTATATCCAAACATTTTCTCCTGAAGAACCCTTGATCCAGATGGCTGCCAAGCTTGAATTGCGAGCTTTTTATAACCTGGAGCTTTTTCAGAGAAAGACACTTCAATATCCCCCATTCAGTCGTCTTTTTCTCATAAGAGTAAGCGGGAAAAACGCCAGAGAAGTCGAAGCTGCAATCGGTCGGATGTACAAAGCGCTGGTTACCAAGATCTCACCGTCATGCTGTTTGGGTCCGGCGCCGGCTCCCATTGAACGCATTAAAGACAAAACACGCTGGCAGATACTTATTAAAGCGGATCGTAAAAATGATCCCAATGGAAATCGGACTGCCGGTATTTTAATACATGTACTTAAAAACTTCAGACAACAGGAAAAGGGCGTAAAAGTTCTCATTAATCGTGATCCGATATCACTTAT
Organism: uncultured bacterium; assembly: GCA_964413625.1. GTDB lineage: Bacteria > Fidelibacterota > Fidelibacteria > Fidelibacterales > Fidelibacteraceae > M50B103. The sequence goes on along the minus strand of CAYPTO010000015.1, from coordinate 5,790 downwards.
GTAAGAATTATCATGGAAAAATTATATCAACAGCTCGGATTTCATCTTGTTAGAGAAAAATTAGCCGAATACACATCAACCGAAAATGCACATTCAAAAGCACTTTCTGCCGGCTCTTTTCTGCCAAAAAGCATTTATTTATTACGCCAGCAACAGTATCTTGAAATGCGCGATCTGTTAGCTTTGGATACATCTCTTCCTCTAATTGGATTCCGGGCACAGGAAGACATTATCGCCAAGGGCAAAGTAAACGGTACTATATTGCATGAAGAAGAGATCTTTGGTTTTAGCGAGATCATGCAGCATGCCAGACAACTATCAGCGTATTTTCATCAGAGAGAGGGTAAATACTCGGAATTGACGAAATTGATCAGGATATATAATCCCGATCTTAAAGATTTGGAGCAACAGCTTTTTAAATTATTTAATGCTGAGCGCCAGATCGCAGATAATGCATCCCCCGAGCTCTCACGATTAAGAAAAAAAATAAACAAAATAGACCAAAATATTCGTATCAAGGTTTCTCACATAGCTTCGAAATGGATGGAAGAATCCATTGCGGCAGAAGATGTAGTTGCTTTTAGAAATGGTCGACAGGTTATTCCCATTCGCGCTTCCCGAAAATCAAAAGCACCCGGCATTATTCATGACCAGTCACAAACCGGACAGACCGTTTATGTAGAACCCATGGTCATTGTTGAGATGAATAATGAACTCTATCAAGCGAAACAGGAAGAACGAAATGAGGTCCGCCGCATTCTTCTTAAGGCTTCTGATCAAATAAGGGAGTATTTGCCGTCTATTGAACTTTGTATTGAAGCTCTTGAAACATTTGATCTGATCCGGGCACACGGAAGACTGGCTCTAGAGTATCATTTGGATAAACCTGACGACAAAGACAACAAACTGCGTATTGTCAAAGGTCGAAATCTTGAGCTGAATTTCTCAACGGAACCCGTGCCTCTGGACCTTCATCTCCCTGAAGGCAAATGCGGGATCATTATAACAGGACCGAATGCCGGGGGTAAAACCGTTACACTAAAAACCATTGGACTTCTTGCAATCATGAATCAGGCAGGTTTCCTTTTACCGGCGGAAGCTTCATCTACCTTCCCGGAATATGACAAGATCTTTGTTGATATTGGCGATGGCCAATCTATTGATGGTGGCTTGTCCACTTTCTCTTCTCATATCTTATCTCTTAAAAATATTGTTGAGCAAGCCACAAATAAATCGCTTGTCCTTATCGATGAGCTGGGAACGGGAACAGATCCCGATGAAGGTGCTGCTTTGGCTGAAGGTATTTTAAAAGTTCTGAGCGAACGCGGTACTACCATTATTGCCACTACTCATCATGGTTCACTTAAAACACTGGCATTTGATTCACCTCGTTTTGAGAATGGGAGCATGAAATTCAATGATAAAAATCTTATTCCGGATTATGAATTTATACTGGGTATTCCCGGCTCTTCTTATGCTATTGAGATAGCTAATCGCTATAACCTTGATGAAAGAGTAATTAAACATGCCAAAGAACGCGTCGGCAAACAACGTGAAAAGCTGGAACGGCTCATTGTTGACCTTCAACGGAAAATCTCTCGATATGATATTCAATTAAAAGAATCTAAGAAAAAAGAAAAAGATTATCTGGAAAAGTTGAATTACATCGACAGTAAGAAAAGCGATATCGACCATAAATTCAAGCGTGCAGAAAAAGATGCGGTTAAAAGAGCAGAAAGCATGATCGCAGATCTTCGCAGGGAACTTGAGTCAAGTATTCGTGAAATAAGAGAACATCAAGCCAGCAAAAATTCAATCCGAGAAGCGCAAAGTGTTTTCTTAAAAGCAAAAGAAACATTAAACAATATTGACATCCCCGAACCTGATGTAAAAGCACGTTCACTTAAGATGAATGAACTAAATGTTGGAATGACGGTCCATGTTCCCGCTATGAGTCAAAATGGTGTGATCCTTGAAATAAACCAAAAAACAAAAAAAATATGGGTTGACATCGATGGCTCCCGTTTGCGTCTGCAGGCAAATTGGCTGGAACCGGAAAAGAAAATCAAACAACGAATTTCCACAATGGTCTCGCATTCATTTGCCGGATCTTCATATCATTTGGATCTGCGTGGCAAACGAGCAGAAGAAGCTGTAATGGAAACAGATAAGTTCATTGATAATGCAATTTTGAATGGAATTAATACTTTGGAAATATTACATGGAACCGGAGGTGGAATATTACAAAAGGTTATTCATGATTTCCTTTCGGGCGACCGGCGTATAAAGGAATATAAATTTGCCCCACCAGATCAAGGCGGAGTGGGTGTAACATTGGTAAATCTAAAAAACTAGTTGCCGTCTAAATACAAAATCAACAAAACCCGGAAAAGCATAGATCTGTCATTCTGTATGAAAATATTCTGCAGGAAAAACAGATTACGAACAATGTAATCTATTGGCTAAAGAATCGGCGAAAGCAATCCTAAGATAAATTAGACATAAAATAAAAAGCCCTGAAGAAAATTTCTTCAGGGCTTTTTTGTATCAATTACTAATTTATTTCACGTTTCTTGGAATATTCCAATAAGGACTACTATTGTTATAACCGCGGCCACCCATCATATTGCTGCCTTGTTTATAATGTCCTTTTCTGCCACCTTGCATCATGGATCTATTATACATCCCCATTTTTCTGTAGTTGTCTTCTCCAACAATATTACGGACTTCAATTTGTTGGGCCAGCTTTGCTGCAGCAAGCGCTGATCTGGTGTCATTCAGTTTGCTGAGTTTCCCACTGATCTCTTTGCTTGATTTTCCGTTAAGAATCAGTTCATTCATTTCCATGCGCAGAATTCTAATTTCTGCCCGAAGCGGAATTGCTTTCTTTTCGAAATCAAATTTTGCATCGTGAACTTTAATTTGTTCTTCTTCTGTCAGTAATTGACAATCCTGTATATTCTGACCTCTTTGCATCGATCCGGCTTGATTATTCATCCGGCCCATACCTGCGAAGGCCATACCGGCTACCAGCAGAAGGGCAAGTGCAATAGTGATTGATTTGCGTTTCATGATTTACTCCTTTTAAAATTATTTGCGCTTTTCCCAGAATTTCTTGTTCCCCTTCTTCCCTTCCGGTTTAGGCATATATCGCTGTTTTAATTCATATGATAATTCTCTTCTGAAGCGTGGCTCGAAAAATATCAACTTGGCAACTTGTTTAGGTTCCAGAAATTTTTCAACATCTTCAATAAACTCATCTTCAAGTTTTGATTCTTCATTTTTCAAACGCTTGATTTCATTTTTATACTTTTCCAGATCGGCTTGTGTAATTTCTTCTTTTTGGAACACTTCATCACTCAAAGTATTCATTTGCATATGTAGTGAATGAACATTGTCCCGATACGGACGATTCAGGGGGAATAATTTTTCCGCTTGTTCCGGGGTCAGCTCAAGAATTTCGGTCATACGAAACACCATATACCGATAATAGGGTTGATCGCTGATACAGTATTCTTGTCTTTTGGGATCCTCAAAACGTTTATTTTGCATTCCTTGTGCATTTAAACCACCGGCTAAGATTAGTCCCATAGCAATTATTGTAAAATATTTCTTCATTTTATTCTCCTTGTCAAATTCTAAAAAAGATTACCCAGTGATTCAATATTCTCATATTGGACAAGGTATTCGATGATTGCATTCCGGTCCATTGAAATCTCCGGCACCATACTGCTCTCAGACTGTAAATATAAAACATCATCGCTAATATCTGCTATTGATACATTGGATGACTGGTTTATATTAAATATTGTAACAACAGCAAATAAAAGTACGGCTGCTATACTGCTGAAACGCCGTGAAATAACTATTTTGTCATGTCGGTGCATTTTCTTTTTAATGTTAATAAAATTCATGTCCCGTTTTATCGGATCGATCTTTACCGAAACATCATCCGACAATCCTTCAAAAATATGAAAGAGGGTTTTACAGGAAGAGCAATTTTCTAAATGCCTGCTGGCTTCCGGATAGCGTTCCGGATGATCCTGTAATTCTGGAAAGATCTCTTGTACTTGTTCACAATTCATTTTACTACCTGTTGCAGTTTTTTTATTGCTTTGTGGTAAAGGACTTTTGCACTATTTTCACTCGTCTTTAATTTTTCGGCAACTTCTTTAAAAGAAAGTTTTTCGAAAGCCCTGCTTTCAACAACGAGACGCTCCATTCTGGAAAGATGATCAAGCCAACTGCTTTGAAATTTCTTTATCTCTTTTTCATCTTCTTGTCCGGCATGCTCATATTCACGGTATTCATTCCAATGGGATGTTTTGTTTCGCGTTACAAAATTCAACGCGTAGTTGGTCGCTATGCGACGTAACCATGTATATGGTGATGAGTCACCACGAAAAGAAGAACGTTTCTTGTACGCCTTCAGGAACACATCCTGAGTACAGTCCAAAGCATCGTCCTCATTGCCCACAATATGAAAGATCGTTGCGTAGATCCGGTCATGGTAGTCTTTTATCCAAATTTCAAATTCTTGTTTTTTTACCATGCCCTAACCTGTTTGTCACTATTTAGACCCGCTATTTCGGGAAATGTTAACAAATTTATTAATTCTCTATATAAATAATACATTTAAAGGCAAATAAACACTAGCTAAGAGTAAAAGAGTTTGAGAATGAATTTTTCTTATAATTGTAAAAATCGGAGTGATCGCGTTTTTACATTTATTCGCTATCAACTGTTTCCGGAAGTTGCTTGCTTGTCTTTGCACCCATTTGCTGGATTTTTTTTGCCCGGCTGACCAAACTTCCTTTCCCGGTTTGAAGCTTGTTTTCGGCACCATCATAAGAGGTTTTCAGTGTTTGTAAATTCCTGCCAATCTTTTGAAAATCCTCATAGAAAAGAGAAAATTTATCCAGCAGTTTTCCGCTTTCAATGGCAATATCCAATGCGTTCTTTGTCTGATTCTCCTGCTGCCATAATGCCGATACGGTTCTAAGACTTGCTAATAGTGTCGTAGGACTCACGATCATCACATTTTTATTGATCGCGTACTGGTACAAGGACATACTGTCTCCCAATATAGATGAAAAAGCTCCCTCTATCGGGATGAACATGAATACATAATCAGGTGAATTGATACCTTTGATGGTTTGATAATGTTTGGAAGCTAAACCGTCAATATGAGCCTTGATAGACATAGATAAAGATTTTTTATAACGAGCCACCTCATCTGGATTCTCTGACTTGATCAGTTTTTCATAATCCAGCATTGACACCTTGGAATCGATGATCAAATGTTTGTTTTCGGGCAATTTGATCAATACATCCAACTGGCGTCGATCGCCCTCGTCATTCACGGATGTCTGTGTCTCATATTCAATATTTTTTCTCAGTCCGGACATTTCAAGTAGACGTTCAAGGATCAATTCTCCCCAATTTCCCTGTTTTTTTACATCCCCCTTCAGGGCTTTTGTCAGGTTTTGGGTTTCTTCGGTGATCTCACGGTTCAGCTCCTGAAGATTTTTGATTTGTTCACTGAGCTTCGCCATGCGTTCGCCGGTACCCATATTCATCTCTTCGATCTTTTTTCGGAAATGATTGATGTCTTTTTCGATCGGCTCAAGTACTAATTTGATCTTATCCGTATTTTTTCTGTCTTTTTCATCAAATATTTTATTTGCCAAATTTTCAAATTTTTCACTGAGAGCTTTTTGCATATCTTCTGTTTCAGCAGCTTTCTCTTTCAATAAACGATTTTCAGTCTCATAGCGAACCAAATCATTT
>CAYPTO010000014.1:6502-11459 GCA_964413625.1 uncultured bacterium | reverse complement strand
TGAAAAGGAAAATCTTCTACCCCTAAAAATTTATTCAGTTTTCTTAACTTTTATGTTGAAAATTGTGACTTTGTCCACATTTATTGCCTTATTCTATTAAGAATTAGTAAATAAATTTGAGTTAGTTGAGCTGTCTTAGCCTATATTGGGTGAAAAGTTAAGAAAATTGACTCAATTGCTTAATACTTCTTTCCTGTAATGATTTATTTTATTATTTTTTTTACAGCTTGAGGATAAACATTATACACAGGAGTCTTTATGCTATTAACCATCTTTTGGGCAGTTTTTTTTCTTGTCTGCCCTGCCTTTATTTTGTGGATATGCTCAAAAAATAAATTTCTCGATAATATCGGTGCTATTGTGCTTTGTTATATAATAGGACTTCTTATCGGAAATGTTGGAATTCTTCCAGATAATATTGCCCCTCTTCAGGATACCCTCAATATGCTTGTGATCCCAATTGCTCTTCCTTTAATATTTTTCTCAATGAATTTACGAGGATGGGGAAGAAAACAAGCGGGTATGACCGCAAAGGCTTTTACCGGCGCATTGGTGTCAATTATCATCGCTTCATTTATCGTCTTTACGGTTTTTAACCCATATTTAGGCGATGAGGGTTGGAAAATGAGTGGTATGCTGATCGGTTGTTACACTGGCGGGACACCTAATCTTGCTGCGATCGGTAGTGCATTGAAAATTAACTCCTCGAACTTTGTTGCCGTTAATACTGCTGATGTATTTGTTGGAGCAATCCTATTGATGCTGCTATTATCTGTAATTCCGCGAATATTTAAAAAAATACTTCTTCCATTTAAAAAGGTTTCAGATGAAGAACATAAAATTAATATGACCCAGATGGATTCTTTTGAAATTTATTTTAAAGGATTTACAAAACGGAATATACTCCCATTATTGGGAGCTTTTGGAATATCAGTTTTGATCTTTGCTATTGGTGGAGGGGCAAGTCTTCTGGTACCGGAAGGAATTTCCTCAGTTGTCGCGATATTAATTATTACAACTCTTGGCGTTTTGGCTTCATTTATTCCTAAAATTAGAAATATTAAAATGACCTTTCAGCTCGGACATTACTTTTTACTGGTTTTTGCACTTGTTATAAGCTCTATGGCAAATATTCATGACTTGGCGGGAGCGGCACCTGTAATTATGTTGTATATTTCCGTACTGTATATTATTGCTTTTACAATTCACGGATTGCTCTCAAAATTAATGAAAGTAGATTCAGATACACATCTTGTCGCTATGACAGCCCTGATCTATTCACCACCGTTTGTTCCGGTCGTTGCCGCTGTTCTCAAAAATAAACAAGTGATCATGACCGGTATGCTGGTTGGAATTGTCGGGTGGGTTATTGGCAATTATGCCGGTATTGGATTTGCCTATCTAATGCAATTGATTTTTGGCGGATAAGAACTATTGACTCAATTTTCTTAACTTTTATGAAAGTTAAGAAAATTGAGTCAATGACTTAATAGCATTTGAATTATCCGCTTTTTCGTGTAATTTATGCCCGAAATATAAGGGAATTATATGCGCTTAAAACGTGATCATACATGTGGAGAATTAAATAAAACCACAGTAGGTAAAGAAGTCCGGATCAACGGTTGGGTTAATACCCGACGCGATCTCGGTGGAATATTTTTTGTAGATGTCCGCGACCGTTACGGTCTTATTCAGGTTCGTTTTAACAACGACCTTCCTTCAAAGATACTTGATGAGGTTAAGCATCTTAACAATGAAGATGTGATCGCCGTTTCCGGTGTTATTGTTGAGCGTCCTGCGGATTCGGTCAATAAAAAACTCGCTACCGGGGAAATAGAGATCGAAGCCGCTGATTTTGAATTGCTGAATAAGGCGATCCCGACACCTTTTGAAATAACAAAACGTGAGACAGGGTCTGAAGATCTGCGCCTAAAGTACCGTTATCTTGATCTGCGTACAGAAGCACTTAAGAAAAATATGCATTTGCGTCACAAAGCCTCACAGGCTGTACGTCGTTTTTTAACGGATAAGAATTTTATGGAAGTGGAAACACCGATTCTGATGAAGTCCACGCCCGAAGGTGCACGTGATTTTCTTGTTCCTTCTCGTGTTAACCCTGGTAAATTCTATGCTTTGCCTCAGTCACCTCAGACCTATAAACAATTATTAATGATAGCGGGGTACGACCGATATTTCCAGATTGTAAAATGTTTCCGTGATGAAGATCTTCGTGCCGATAGACAACCGGAATTTACTCAGATCGACTGTGAAATGTCTTTTGTGGATGAATCGGATGTGATGTCAATTATGGAAGAGATGATCTCAACCGTTTTTAAAGAATCGATCGGTGCTGATATTCCAACGCCATTGCCGGTTATTAGCTTTGAAGAGGCCATGGAACGCTATGGCTCCGATAAACCCGATATTCGTTTTAATCTTGAGATCAAGAATGTGGAAGCATTTGCGAAAGCGACTGAATTTTCAGTTTTTCATTCTGCCTTGGATAATGGTGGCGTTATTAGAGCACTACCTGTTCCTGATGCTGCTGTATTCTCACGCAAGAGATCGATGAATTAACAGATCATGCCAAGAAATACGGAGCTAAGGGATTGGCTTTTGTTAAGAATACTGAAGAAGGACTGCAAGGTGGTATTGCAAAATTTATTAATGAAAATGCTGCAAAATTATTGATAGATGCAACAGAAGCCAAAGTTGGGGATTTGATCCTTTTTATGGCAGATGAATGGGAAACAGCGCTAACGGCATTAGGCGCGGTCAGAACCTTACTTGCGAACGAATTTGGTTTGATAAAAAAAGACGATTATAAGGCTGTTTGGGTGGTTGATTTTCCCCTGTTCGAAAAAGATAGTGAAACAGGACGACTTGTTGCTCGTCACCATCCTTTTACATCACCTAAACTTGAAGATATTGATAAACTTGAATCTGATCCCATGTCTGTAAAAGCTCGTGCCTATGATATGGCACTAAATGGTTATGAAATTGGCGGAGGATCTATCAGAATATATCAAAAAGATCTACAGCAGCGTATGTTTAAAGCTTTAGGTATTGGCAAAGAAGAAGCTCAGGAAAAATTTGGTTTTTTATTAGGTGCCTTTGAATACGGTGCGCCTCCTCATGGCGGTATCGCATTCGGCTTGGATCGTTTGATCATGGTACTGACAGGCGAAAGCTCAATTCGTGATGTCATCGCGTTCCCCAAAACCACGACAGCACAATCTCCTATGGATGGTGCTCCCAGTGAAGTGGATACTAAACAGTTGAATGAATTGCATATACAGTTGAAAAAAAACGATTAGATCGTTTCTGTCGAAGTTTCCATTAGTACAAAAGTAGAAAATATTGAGAACGCCCCTGAACGGGGCGTTTTTGTATTGTTAAGAAAATTGAGTCAGTTGATTTCTTTAAAACTCATTTTTTCCCTAGACTTCCAATCACCTTATGAGCAAATACAAGGTCGCTACCGGAAATGCGGGTAGATGGATATTTGGGGTTAGCATTTATCAGCTTAATATCATTATCATGAAACTGGATAACCCTGAATAGTATCCTGTCATTTTTTAGCTTGATGATTGCCTTATCATTATTAAGAACTGTCTCAAGAGGGGAGACGATTATGATTTCCTCAGGGGAAAAGAAAGGCATCATGCTATCATCGTTTAAAGATCTGATCTGAAGAGCATAGGTAAAAGGGTCTTTGTTTCCTTCAGGACGATTGACCTTTTCAGAAGAAAAAGACCTAAGTGGAAAATTATTATCTTTAAATGCTTCTACAATATTTTTGATCAAGGGAATTTGTTGATTTGCGATATATTCAGGATGACTAACATCATTGGTAACTCCGGTTGATCTCATTTTTTCCTCTCCGGTCAATAACCAATTTATATTATAACCCATTTGCAATAATTGAAGGATCACATTTTGAGGTAAGGAACGATATCCTTGTTCATAGGATACATATGAACGTAGATGAATTGATAAATCACCGGAAAATTTCTCCTGACTTAGACCGAGATCTTTTCGAATCGCTTTAAGTCGTTCACCAATAGACATAGTATATCCTAACTGATTTTTAACATAAAAATGTACAATAGTACTTGACAATAAGTACGATAATACATAATATTACATGGGTGTGCAATAACGTACATATATATTAAACACCTGATAAGGCAGGAAGCAGTTTATTAATTGATACGAAAAGTAATAATTATTACCTGCCCTAAGATTCCAAATAACTATCGCACGAAATCGTATCTCCAATTGTAGAAGGTGATCATGAATTCTCGAATTGTTAATACGCCGGAATCACCCATTCTCAGTGGAAATCCCGAAGCTGATACCTTATATATGAAAGAACTTCTTTATGTTGCCGGACTCAGGCAAACCGATGTTGCTCGGGCACTGGACGTCAAAAAGACTATCGTAAACAGAGTTATCCTCCGTAAAGATAACTCAGCTCGTGTTCTTTCATATTTCGAAGACCTCGCTAAACAATACGGAGAAAAATTACACCGTTTACGCGTAACCGTCAAGGAATAAATGTAAAATATTGCAGATAGTGTAGATTATTACAAAAAAGAAACAGGTATTTATATCTACACCCTCCAAGCCGGAGATTTTATTGAGACGAAAAAAAATGGTGTATATGAAATAAAGTTATATTCCTGCAATGAGAAGAATTGCATTACGATAATTAATTCCTGAAAATATAGAGGCGATTCGCGAATCGCCCTTTTGCTCCCGGGCCGCCCGTACATTTAGCTCGAAATCATTATAATAGATTGGATCTATCACATATTATCGGCGTTTTTAAAACCACATCTTCAAAAAGAATCCATTTAGCAGAATATTTAAATTTTAAATGGAAAAAATCATTTAATAATAGGATTTTGAGAGATTATGAATTGGGGATGAAAAGAGAATATATTGGAAATAA
>CAYPTO010000014.1:0-6402 GCA_964413625.1 uncultured bacterium | reverse complement strand
ATAGGATTTTGAGAGATTATGAATTGGGGATGAAAAGAGAATATATTGGAAATAATCCAAAGAAGAAAAAATGATTAATATTAGAAAATAATTCCTAAAATTTTGCCGCATTGTATTATTCCTGAATGTGTAGGGGTGGCTCGCGAGCCGCCCTTGGGAGATCAAAGGGCGATTCGCGAATCGCCCGCACATTTCCAGAAAATTCTATTTATAGGATATTTCCTATGATCTTTCCATTGCTTGCATTTTTGATTTCATCGATAATTTTATTCGTATCATTCTCATCAATTTCAATATTAATATTAATATCTTCTGCAAAATTCTGCTCAAAATTAATCAAATGATATTGATTTGCGACTCGCAATATGATAGGATGCTGCTCGTAAGAGCAAGTAAAGTTAATTTTATCACCGATCTCTACCGTTTTGATCTTGCCGGCGTTAAGCGTATCGGATGCCGATTGGCCGTAAGCGCGGATCAATCCACCGGTGCCCAATTTGGTCCCGCCGTAGTATCGGATTGAAACGATCAGTATATTGGTCAGATCCAGACGTTGAATGGCTCCATAGATGGGTCTCCCGGCCGTCCCCGAGGGTTCACCGTCATCATTATAACGGAATGTCATCTCTTTACCGTTTCCCAATTGCCAGGCATAACAGTGATGAGTTGCATCATAATATTTCTTTTTAATATCTTGTAGGTTATGATCAATATCTTCATGACTTTCCACCGGAAACGCATAGCCGAGAAACTTAGATCCTTTGATGGTGATCTTGGATTCAGAGGGAGATTTGATTGTTTTGTATTTCATGATATTATTTTGTTAATGTAAACACGCAACCCCGAAGTTTCGAGGTGCGCCTTTACAGCATCGAGATATTTATTATATTTCAATTATTTCAAGAACGTAAATTTCTCTGCAATGATCGTTTCGTCAAAATGCAGAGCAACGATATAAACACCGGAACTTAGGTCGTTAGGAATAAACTGCAGATCATGCAATCCGCTGCTAAGATAATTTTCGGCAAGTGATCGTGAATAAACTTTTCTTCCCAATAAGTCATAGATGGCAAGTTGTCCCCGTAAATTATCCTCTAAGAGAACGTATGAGAGGTTAAATGTTTGTTTGGAAGTCAAAGGATTAGGATATAAAGATACAAGCTGGTCAGCACTGAGAGCCGTAAACGAAAAAGAGCCGGCTGCATCTTCTGTATCTGAACCTATCGCAATAATACAATCATTAAATTGTCCGCCATCGACAATAAGAGGTGTGGACCCGATATGACACACTTCACTTTGATGTCCGTCAAGACAGATCAAATTGGCATCGGTTCCATCATCGAATATCGCTTCAAAAAGAAATATTTGATTCGGTAAACCGATAACTTTAAAATATGAAACCATCGGATCTGCCGGAAGGCTGATATTTTCATTTAAAGACGTGATAATATTAGAAGTATTATTATCAAAGGAGATCGTTTCCATATCACTTGCATCATCAAAGGGATAAAGGAAATTATCTGCGACATAGGGGCCACATAAAATCTGCGCGCTTCCCCAATCTTTCAGAGCTTCTTCAAAGGTGCTTCCCTGGTCTTCCAATTCATCCCGAATAGCATTTAAAGCAGAGACATTAACAATTCGATCCCAAATATTGTGAATGATATTATCACCGGGTAGAGAAAAACGTTTATCAAGATAGAGGTTGAACCCGACGTTATCGTAATTAAGTTGACCATTGTTTATAGCATAGTTCCAATCGACTGCATATTCATTGAAATAACTATGATAATCATTTACCTCCGGAAACATATGCTCTTCGAACCAAACTGATGACATTTCAAAATAGAAGATATCAGCACTTCTGAACTTATATCCCAACTGGAAAATATGAAATAATTCGTGTGCACATGTTACACTTAAGCCTTCGAGACCATAAGTATAAAAAACTGTTGAATCATTTAATTTTGTGCTAAGAGTAAGGTAGGATGTCCAAATATCTGAGTCGGGTTCAACTTCATTCTCAGGTTGTGTCACTCCGTAATACATGTAGTCTGAACGAAAATACACGTCAATTTCCGGTGATTCAATATTGTCTGTAGGGGGTATATTGTATCCTAAAGAATCATGTAGTTCCGAAAATGATCTATCGAGATATTCCGCAGCTTTGATCACAAAATCAGGGATAGAATCATTATATGTGTAATCTTGCGGCACTTCATCGTAACCGGAATTATCATAATGGATCAGGAAATGACCGCCGGGTGAGAGGTATTCTTCAACTCGAGTGGGTCTTGAAGTACTTCCAAAAGTTTGAAAAGGTTTTAGAAAAGTCCGTGTCGCCTGATTATTCGCCGGTTTTGCAAATATCGGGTTGAGCGCTAAAGCAATCAAAAGGAATAAGTAGAAAATTTTTTTGATCGTGTTCATATTATAAAATATTTTGTGATACCTTATTGTAAGGATTCGATGGTTTGCCCCAGTTGCAAAATGCCGGTTTCATCATAAAGGTTTCCCAATACCTGTAACCCAACCGGAAGACCATCGGCCGTATTTCCGATGGGAACGGATAATCCGGGGATGCCGGCAATATTAACTGATACGGTAAAAACATCACTCAGGTACATAGCTATAGGATTATTCATATGCTCACCGAGTTTGAAAGCCGGAGTGGGACAGGTTGGTAAAATAATAGTATCAACATCTTTATATGCTTTTTGAAAATCTTCATAGATCAATCTGCGCACCTTTTGAGCTTTAGCATAGTAGGCATCATAATAGCCCGATGACAAGACATAGGTCCCCAACATGATCCGTCGCTTAACTTCGGCTCCAAAGCCAAACTCACGATTGATCGAATAGAAGTCATCTATACTTTTTGCATCTTTTGATGCCCTTGCACCATAGCGTACCCCGTCAAAACGAGCTAAGTTGCTTGATGCTTCTGCCGTAGCAAGAATATAGTAAACTGCGATTGAGTAGGAGAGATGCGGTAATGTGATCTCTTTGATCTCTTTGCCGCTTTTTTTTAATTTATCAATTGTTTCATCAAATCGGATTTTTACATCGGGATGCAAGCCTTCTTGCAGGAGGTGAAAAGGCACGCCGATGGTTTTTATGGTATCATTGTCAAGCTTTCCCATATAATCATCAACTTCGATATCCGTGGAAGTGGCATCTTTTTCGTCTTTACCGGCAATGATCTGTAATAATTCGGCAGACTGTTTTACGGTTTTGGTAATAGGCCCTATTTGATCCAGAGAAGAAGCAAAAGCAGTGACCCCATAACGAGAGACACGGCCATAAGTAGGTTTTAAACCGACAACACCACAAAATCCCGCAGGTTGACGGATAGAACCGCCAGTATCGGATCCAAGAGCATAGTCAACTAATCCGGCTGCAACTGCAGCTGCCGATCCTCCGCTTGATCCACCGGGAACATGGTCGGGATTTATAGGATTCTTTGTTGCGCCAAAGGCGGAATATTCTGTTGATGAACCCATTGCGAATTCATCGAGATTTGTTTTCCCAACAAGGGTCCCGCCGGCTTTTTTGATCCGTTCGATCACGGTGGCATCGTAAGGCGAAATATAGTTTTTTAAGAATTTAGAACCGCATGTGTTTGGCAGTCCTTTTACATTGATATTGTCTTTTATGGCGATCAACTTACCGGAGAGTGCGCCCTGAATGCTTGCTTGAGTTGCCGCATGTTCATTAAGCCATGGTTCGTTCACAGTCGTCATGATATTCAAGTTGCTGGTTTCGTTGTATTTTTTTAGGAAATCCCGAATAGAAGTTGTCATACTGTCCTCTTGACTCAGCGGGTGAAACGTAAAATATAATAGCCGACCAACACTCCGATCGCACTCAAAAAATTAACATGAAGACGAAACCCGAGTGTAAATTCGATAAAATATAAATTCAAGGTAAAATTATTAAAACCGATGGGGAAATTTATGGAAAAGAAATCTTTAACCGATCCTTCAGGAAGAACATTTGCAAAAAGATGCCCCAATGCGCCTCCTACGATAGCGGCAATAAGAATAATACCAATAACTCGTCCGATTTTTGATGTATATTTGGTCATAAAGTCCCCTTTTACTTACCTGAAGTCAGGTGTTAAACAGATACGCTAAATATAACACATCATAGAGCAAGTATAAAGTACAAAGTACAAAGTACAAAGTACAAAGTTTGTAATACGAAAATCACATAAGCTTAAATTTAGGAATAAAACTTCTACTTTACTAAGCTTCTCTAGAATCCACAAACCCCATACCCCATATCCCAAATCTCTACGCCATTTAACTTTCTTCTACCAATTTACAACTTCATTGTTTATCTTTCTTCAATGAAAAACTATTATAAAATTATTCTCGCACATTTTAAAAAACATCCGAATATCAGATTGAAAATCAAGCAATTAGCAAAGAGCATGAAAATCGGAAATGCTGAGTACACTTTTTTCCGCGACGCTATTAAACAATTGGCCCGTGATGGGAAATTATATCGTTTCGAGGGTAATACTTACGGCCTGATCGACCAACGTGGAGAAGTTATTGGTACTTTGGATATGCATCCCCGGGGATTTGCTTTTGTCCATACACCCGATGAAAAGAAGATATTTATTTCGGAGCATAATATTGCTACTGCATGTCATGGTGATACCGTCGCCGTTGTACTACACCAGAGACGAAGCGGAAGCAAGGATGAAGAAGGTCATGTAACGCGTATCGTTGCACGTGGAAAAGATGTTTTTATGTGTACCTATCATGATCTTCGCGGATATGCTCTCGGGATACCGGCCATTTTCCATTTGAAAACAGATATTGTGATCGATGATATGAATGATCTTATACCGCAAGAAGGTGATTATATATTAGTCAAAATATTGGAGTGGCGAAAAGGCGGAGAGCGGCACCGTGGAGAACTTGTCAGTATTATCGGTAAAGATGATGTTCCTGAATTTGATGCCATTATGGTTGCAAACAAATATAATATTCCGAATACCTTTCATGCAGAGACCTTAAAGCAAGTTGAGGCAATGGAATTTAAAATACCCGATGATCCGGGAAGAAAAGATATCCGCGATATCAATTGTTTTACCATTGATCCGGAAGATGCACGCGATTTTGATGATGCGGTTTCCATTAAAATGTTAGATGATGGAAATTATTTGCTGGGTGTTCACATTGCCGATGTAAGTCACTATGTACGACCTTCTACACCTTTGGATGACGATGCTTTAAATCATGGTACTTCGGTATATTTTACCGACCATGTTATACATATGCTTCCTGAAAAGCTAAGTACGGTCTTATGTTCGCTTCAACCCCATACGGATCGCTTGGCAATGACAGCCATGATGAAAGTATCTCCCGAAGGGAAATGCCTGAAATATGAAATATTCCCTTCAGTTATTCATAGTAAACATCGATTCACCTATCGTGATGTCCAAAATATCCTGGATGCAAAAGAAGGTATCTTCTACACTGAATTGCATCAAATGAGCACTCTGGCAAAAATTCTAAAGAAGAAAAGAAAAGATGAAGGAAGTATAGATTTTGATCTTCCTGAACCCGTTTATGAATTGAATGAAAAAGGTGTGCCGACCAGTATCCGCCTTAAGGATAGGATGTGGAGCCATCATATTGTTGAAGAGTTTATGCTTCTTGCAAATCAGACTGTTGCAAATTTTGCCCGTACTCGCGGTACCTCAGTGCCATTCATTTATCGTATTCATGATATCCCTGAAGCTGATAATATTTATGAATGGTTTGCTCTAATGGATGCTTTTGGTGTGAATATTTCCTTTTTTGGACTTCCTATAACATCCAAAAAATTCCAGAAGACACTGGAAAAAGTCATGAAGCAAAACGATAGTTCCTACATTATGCGCTTAGCATTACGAACCATGACCAAAGCAAAATACAGTGTAAAACCCATAGGACATTTTGGATTGGCATTTGAAGATTATACACATTTCACATCCCCGATCCGTCGTTACCCCGATTTGATGGTCCACCGTTTATTAAAACAATATTTGATAGCACCCAGTATAGATCCTGAGTTAAAAAAGCGATTAAAACATATTGCAAAAGTATCTTCGGCAGCTGAATTGCGTGCCCTTCAAGCGGAACGTGAATATCATAAGATCAAGCAAATGCGGTATATTACCAATCATCTTGGGGATGTTTTTAGCGGAATTATATCAGGTGTAGCTCCTCACGGATTTTGGGTTGAGTTGGAAAATATTTTTGTTGAGGGCTTTGTCCGAAAAGATACTTTGAGTTCTGATATCTGGGAGTATGATAAGCGGCATCACCAACTGATCGGTCTTCGCAACAAGAAAAACTACAGGATGGGCGATAAGCTGGACGTTCGTGTCGTTAAAGTGAATAT
>CAYPTO010000013.1:0-11656 GCA_964413625.1 uncultured bacterium | reverse complement strand
TTGCGAACACCTTATTGTTGTCGGGGGGCATCAATTTGAAATAATCCGCAACATGGTTTCCAATATGCCAAAGGTGAAAGTTGTGAAAAACGAGCATGTAGAATCGGGAATGTTCTTCTCGGTTAAGACAGGCATTGCTATCGTTGAAGCGGATCGCTTTTTTATTGTTCCCGGCGACCAACCGGCGGTAAGAGCCGAAACATACAAAACATTGATTGGATATAATGTGGATATTGCTATTCCAAGATATCATGGCAAGAAAGGTCACCCGGTTCTTTTTAATTCGACGCTTATCCCGGAAATATTATCTTGGGACGATTCGGAGATATTACGAAATTATATTCACAGTAAAGATAATGTAGCGATCATTGATGTGGATGATCCGGGTATCGGCTTGGACGTTGATACCGCAGAAGATTATCGAAAAATAAAAGAATACTATAATAACATGTTAGAAAAGTTAAGGGCCTGACTTGAAAGAGCCGATCAGCACATCTGTCATTCGTGTAGACTCCAGGAAGAAACTTCGGGGAGAAGCTCAATATATTTCAGACTGGAAATTCGAGGACGGGCTATTTGCAAAAACCGTCAGAAGCACAAAAGCCAAAGCAAGCATCCTTTCCATTGAAATACCGGATATGCCCGAAGGATTTTATATTGTAGATAAGCATGATGTTCCGGGTGTCAACAAAATGCGTACCGTTGTTTCGGATCATCCTCTTTTTGCAGAAGATGATGTTCAATATATTGGACAACCCATTTTGCTGGTCGTTGGACCCGAGCGCGAAACCATCTATTCGATTGCTTCTGAGATCAAAATCAACTATCAGGAAGAACCCGCATTATTCACTCTGGAAGAAGCAGAAAAAAGATCCACTGTCTTTACCGATTACAATTATAAAAAAGAAAATCCGGAAAAAGCCTTCGTATCTGCTAAAAAAATTATTGAAGACACTTTTAGCACGGGATATCAGGAACATGTTTATCTTGAGCCCCAGGGAGCGGCTGCGGAATTTAAAGAGGATACGCTTTTTGTTTACGGTTCCATGCAATGTCCCTTCTATGTAAAGAGTGCATTACTCGAAGCCATGGCACTTCCGGAAGATAAGGTCCGCGTCGTTCAATCGGTAACCGGCGGAGCATTTGGCGGAAAAGAAGAATTTCCCTCATTGAACGGCTGTCATGTTGCCATTGCCGCAAACAAAACCAAACATCCGGTTATGATGATCTACGACCGGGATGAAGATATCTTATGCTCCACAAAACGACATCCTTCCAAGGTGCGATACAAGGCAGCACTAGACGAGAACGATCACATCATCGCTTTGGATATTGATGTTCTGTTGAATGCCGGCGCATATAACGGCTTGTCACCCGTGGTGCTCCAACGAGCAATTTTCTCTGCAACCAATGTTTACAATATAAAAAATCTGAATGTTCGTGGAAGAAATTTTATGACGAACTTAGTTCCCTCGGGAGCTTATCGCGGATTCGGTGCACCGCAAACTATTTTTGGCATTGAAATGCTTTTCCACAATATTGCCGTTAAATTGGGAGTGGACCCGCTTGAATATAAAATGCGCCACCTCTTAAAAAAGAATGATCCCACCTGTACCGGCGGACAAGTTCACGAAGAAGTCAAAATGCCTGAGATCATTAATAAGATCGTCAAAAATTCGGATTACTATAATAAGTTAAAGAGCAATAAAAAATATCAGGGAATTGGCATATCTCTTTTCTTGCATGGTTGCGGGTTTACCGGCAAAGGTGAAACCATGATCAATGGAAAGATCATTTTGGTCAAGAATAAGGAAAGCGTTACACTTAAAGTTTCAAGCGTAGAAATGGGACAAGGAGCCGAGACGGCACTGCGCAAGATCGTTTCGCAGACCCTGGAAATTCCCATTGAAAAAGTAATCTACGAAAAAGTCGATACGGGATTGATCCCCGATTCCGGTCCGACTGTTGCATCACGGACCACAATGATCGTGGGTGGCTTATTGCGAGACACGGCATTGGAAATGAAAAAAAGTTGGAATGAAAGCGATAACTTAGAATTAAGTAAAGTATATAAACATCCGTCTTATTTGAAATGGGATGATGAGGTTTTCAAAGGTGACGCTTATCCCGTACACTCGTGGGGTGCAAATGTTGCCGAAGTAGAGATTGATCCGGTAACTTATGAATTGACGATCAATAAGTTGTATGCCGTATTTGATGTCGGTGTCCCAATCGACGAACGAGCACTTATCGGCCAAATGGAAGGCGGCATGGTTCAGGGTCTTGGCTGGGCGACCATCGAGGTTATGGAATCGAAAAACGGGAAATTGATACAGAAGAATCTGACGGATTATAAGATCCCTACGTCTATGGACATCCCGGAAATTAACTGTGATTTTGTATTGAACCCCTATGAATTCGGCCCATTCGGAGCCAAGTGTGCAGGGGAATTATCATTTGTCGGGTCCCCGCCTGCGGTCGCTGAAGCTGTTGCAAATGCCTTGAATAAACCTATCAATCATCTTCCAATTACACCTGAAGTATTAATGGAGATCGATCATGAAGATTGAGTTCACTTTAAATAATGAAAAATTAAGCATAGATGTTGATGCAAGCAGGAGACTTCTTGATCTACTTCGGGATGACCTCGGAATGAGTAGTGTAAAAGAAGGTTGCGGCGAAGGCGAATGCGGAGCTTGTGTTGTGCTTGTCAACGGTAGGGCAATGAATTCTTGCATACTTCCGGCGGGTGCAATTATCGGCAAATCGGTCGTTACACTGGAAAGCTTTAAACACACGGACCGTTATAAAGCCATTGAAGCAGGATTCTTAAAAGCCGGATCTGTCCAATGTGGATTTTGCACACCGGGATTTATTATTTCAACCGAATCATTGTTGAACCAAAACCCCAATCCGACAGATGAAGAAATTAAAGAAGGTTTATCGGGAAATCTTTGTCGCTGTACGGGATATAATATGATCATCAAAGGTGTTCGATTGGCAATGGAAATGGGAGCCGGATTATGGTAAATGGATTACGCCCTAAAAATTTAGATGAAGCATTGGAAATATTATCCAAACAGCAATGCACTGTCATTGCCGGCGGAACCGACCTTATGGTTCAGCGCGCACGTGGCTTTGCCATAGCACCCGCTTTTGATAAACCACTGTTGTTTATAGAACATCTTAGCGAATTAAAGAAGATCTATATAGATGATGAAGGGATCCACATTGGCGCTTGCGCTATCTTGACTGATATAATACAGAACGAAACTATCCCTTCAATTTTTAAAGAAATGATCGAACAAATGGCTTCGCCGCCAACACGCAATATGGCAACGATCGCCGGTAATATTTGCAATGCCTCACCGGCCGGAGATACACTGCCTTATTTGTATGCTGTGAATGCAAAAGTTAAACTGAAAAATATAAATAGTACAAGGATTGTGAATGTAAGTGATTTTATCATATCTCCCAAAAAAACATGCATGAGATCCGATGAACTGCTTACGGATATTATTATCCCCGACAAAGAATTTGAACACAACTATTACCGAAAATTGGGACAGCGAAAAGGTATGAGTTTGACCAAAGTTTCTTTACTGGCCATGGCGGACGTGTCAGATGGGAAGATCCTGGATATACGCATAACACTTGGTTCCGTCGCGGCAAGTATCGTCCGTTCACCGGAGGCGGAAAAATACATGACCGGTAAAGACACGAGTGAAATAAAAGCTGTTACCGAAACGATTTTAGGGAAATATAACAACTTGATCAGGCCAATCGATGATGCAAGATCAACGGCGATCTATCGTAAGAAAACAAGTTTGCGATTAATAAAAGATTTTCTTGAAAAAATATCGTAATTAAAATAATGGAGAGAAATAAAATGAAAAACTCAGTAAAAACAATTCAAACCATCATTCTAATGGGGGCCCTTTGGGGAATTTGTGAAGCAAGTATCGGCTATGGCTTACATTTCTTGCCCTATGGTTTTTCGGGGATGTTCATGTTCCCGATCGGCATGTATTTTATGTACAATGCTTACAAACAAAGCGATAGTAAAAACGCCGTACTTTGGGTTGGTTTAATTGCAGCATCCATCAAGTTTATTGACTTATTGCTGCCTACGCGTTCACCTATGACCGTGATCAATCCGGTTACATCCATTATATTGGAATCATTGGTGGCCTTAGTTTTTGTCAGGGTTTTCAATAACAAGAAGGTAATAGCATCATCTTATCTTGTTGGCCTTAGCTGGATACTTCTATTTACATTAACTCAAGCATTGATCTTCAGGCCTGAAGCCGGACTTTATACATTGCCATTATTTCAGGGAGTACTGTTTCTGCTTTTAAATGCTTTTGTCAGCGGAACGATCATTACTATCTATCTGAAGAATGCAGACAAGATCACATTGAAAATAAGCTCAAGAAAACTATCATTCGCGTTACCTGTTATTGCAATACTTCTTGCGCTAAGTATGGAATATGTAAATTCGTTGATCTTTTAATGAATTTGTTAAACAGACTTATTTCAGACATTAAAGAAGCAAAAGTAGAAGAAGTCGTTGTTGGCGTTCATTCCGTGCTTGTAAAAACAAAAGATGCTTGTGGAATAGCCAGCACGATAAAGTATTGTGGACATAATATAAATGTTCATAAAGCCGGACATCTGGAAGATTTGGATTTAAAAGAATTAGCCGGATATGCACTTTCAAATAATTTACTGGAAGCATCCATTGGCATGGCTGCGATCAATTGCGGATTGAGTCAAACCGTGAATAAATACAGAGTTGTAAATGCCAAAAAGATCATTGCTGAAAAAGGCAAGAATAAGGTACTTGGCATTATCGGCCACTTCCCGTTTTTAGATGATAAAAAAGATCTTTATAAAGCATGTTATATATTTGAAAAATTTCCGCATGAAGGTGATCTTAAAGAATCGGATATTCCGGAGTTTTTACCACGGGTAGATGTTGCGGCAATTACCGGGACATCAATTACAAATCATACTTTTGATGGCATAAGAGAAAATTTACCGAAAAAAAGTTTCAACATTATACTTGGTCCAACTACTCCGCTTTCTCCAATATTATTTGACTATGGAATGGATATGGTATCCGGGACGCTTGTCCGCGATTATGATTTTGCAAAAAAACATGTTTTGCAGGCGACCCCTACCCGTCATTTAAAAGGCGTCGAAATGATCAGTATTTTTAGAGAGGATTATCAGTGAAAAGTTTATACATGGAATTGTTAGATCTTGCAGAGGGCAGCAATAGCGGTGTCCTGGTAACGGTAATAGCCAAAGAAGGCTCAGGTCCCGCTTCAACCGGTACCAAAATGATCGTCTATGCAGACGGAAAGATTTCCGGAACGGTCGGTGGTGGAAGCATTGAAAAAATGGCCATAGAGAAAGCACTGGATATTTTTAAAACTCATCAAAATTCGACAGAAAAATATAATATGGATAATGCCGGGAACGGAAAAGAGACCGGTATGATCTGTGGCGGAACGGCAACCCTGTTCTTTGAATATTTTGCTCCAAAGAAATACGTCTATATCTTTGGAGCCGGCCATATCGGTCGTGCCCTAACATATCATTTAAGACAATTAAATTATCATATATGTCTGATCGATGATCGTGAAGATGTTTTAAAACAAGTTCCTGACGCGGATGAAAAAATTCATGCGCCATTTGTCGATGCCCTAAATAATAAGAGTGTAGAAAAAAATGCATTTTTTATTATTGCAACCTATCAACATCTATATGACGGCGTTGTCCTGCATAAAATTTACGGGTCAGATTGGCATCCAAAATATATCGGTATGGTTTCATCTCAAGCAAAGCAAAAACGCATGACCGAGGAACTGCTAAAACAATATCCTGACGCCAATATAGATGTTTTATACACACCGGCCGGATTGAATGTCGGTGGTACACTTCCGCATGAAATCGCCATATCAATTATCTCGGAAATGCAAACCGTGGCAAATGAAAAAGAATTGAAACATTTACGAGATTAATATGATAACTATAGTCACCGGAGCCATTGATTCCGGAAAAACACGCTATTTGAAAAAGCTTTACGAAAAGTATGCAAAGGGTGATGGCGTTTTGTCTTTGAAATATTACCAAGACGATCGTTTTCTTGGATATGACCTTGTTCATTTAAGGAGTGGAGAACAAACAGCGTTTATTAGATTAAAAACGCAACTTCCCGAAAACTGGAAAGAACGATACGCTATTGGGAAGTTCTCTTTTTCAAAAGAAGGATTTATCTTTGCAGATAAAGTATTGGGAAACATGAAAACCGGACCTGTATATATAGATGAGATCGGCCCACTCGAAATATTAGATAAAAAAGGATTTTATAAAAAACTAAAGGAATTGATCAATCGAAACATTGATCTGTTCATAACAATAAGAAGCACATTGATCGATTCATTGCATGATGAATTTGGACTTAACGGAAAAACAAATATTATAACGCTTAAATAAATGAGGCAAAAATGATTGATTTAACCCTAAACCCTAAACAGATTAAAATTAATGCGCAACGTGCAAAAGAAAAAAACATCATCTATCCAACCTTTGCGCAGATGAAAGACCCGAGTTTAATCCCAGATCAATATAAAGAAGAATTAAAGTCCATTGGTCTTTGGGACGTACACCCCAGAAATTTATTTCGTATTACCTGGAAAAATGAACCTGTGGCTACAGGTGGTGGTTTCGGTGGTCCGAACTATATTGAATTACCGCCTGAAATTACCGGTGTTATGGCACGTATTGTTGCATTGGTGGGGAAATGGTTCCCAACGGGCGCCCATAAAGTTGGCGCAACATATGGTTGCATTGCTCCTCGTTTAGTTACAGGACAATACGATCCTATACATCAAAAAGCCGTTTGGCCGTCAACCGGAAATTACTGCCGAGGCGGTGCCTATAACTCAGCATTGCTTGGTTGTGATTCTATTGCTATCCTGCCCGAAGAAATGTCTGATGAACGTTTTGAATGGTTGTCAAGAATTGCCGGCGAAGTGATTTCGACACCCGGATGTGAAAGCAACGTAAAAGAAATTTTTGACAAATGTAATGAACTACACAATACCCGCGGTGATGATATCATGATCTTTAATCAGTTCGACGAATTTGGAAATCATCTCTGGCATTATGAAGTTACCGGGAATGCCGTTTTGGAGATGATGAATGATGTCATGAAAGATAAAGATAGATTTGCAGGAATTGTTTTAAGTTCAGGTTCTGCCGGGACTTTGGGGTGTGGTGATTTTCTAAAAAAGAAATTTAGGAATTTAAAAGTAGTTGCGGCCGAAGCACTACAGTGTCCTACGCTCTTAAATAACGGCTTTGGCGGCCATAGAATAGAAGGAATTGGAGATAAACACGTACCGTGGATCCATAATGTACGTGAAACAGATATGGTAATTGCAGTTGATGATGAAGCAACGATTAGGATGCTTCGTCTTTTTAATGAAGAAGTTGGTCATGAGTATTTGCGTAAGCAAGGGATAAAAGAAGAGCTGATCAATCAACTTGAACTTCTTGGAATTTCATCGATCGGTAATCTTGTCGGTGCAATCAAATTTGCCAAATATTACGAATTGACTGAAGATGATATTGTCACAACCATCTTCACGGATTCTATGGAATTATACGGATCAAGGATCAAAGAATTGAGAGAAGAACGCGGGGTATATGTCTATGACAATGCAGTCAAAGATTATGAAATGATCAATAATATTGCGATAGATAATATGTTGGAATTGGACTATTACGCCAAGAAACGCATTCATAATTTAAAATATTATACATGGATCGAACAACAAGGCAAAGACCTAAAAGAGCTGAATGCTCAGTGGTATGATCATGAAGAATATTGGCCGGCAATCCATAAATTGGTGCCAAGAATTGACGAGTTGATCAATGCCTTTAATGAAGAAGTACTTAAATAAATTATTGTAGATCTTTTTGGAGTAAGCATGAAATCGTCAATACTCATTAACAATCCGCTGCTTTGTTGTCGGATGAAAAGCGATGTTAACACAAAGAATGTTCTTGACACCTTCAGCGGTGGACATATTTATATTGAAGATAATATTATTGTGTCCGCGGGCCCTGAAAAATATCAGGGAACAGCAAACAAAGTGATCGATGCCGGTCGCATGTTGGTCATGCCGGGTTTTGTTAATACACATCATCACTTCTTTCAAACACTGACACGCAATATTTTCTCAACGCAAAAGGCCGAGCTGTTTGATTGGCTGGTCACGAATTATGAGATCTGGCGCGGTATCAGCAAAGAAGCTTTTTATGTCAGCGCAAAAGTTGCCATGGCGGAATTGTTGAAATCCGGATGTACGACCACATCGGATCATCTATACTTATTTCCTAATCAAGCCGAACCAACACTGATCGACAGCGAAATCCTTGCAGCAAAAGAATTAGATATGCGCTTTCAACCGACTCGCGGTTTCATGTCTTTAAGTAAAAAAGATGGTGGGTTACCGCCGGAGGATGTAGTTCAACGCGAAGAAACAATATTTAATGATATTGAACGTTTGGTGGATAAATATCATGATCCTTCTTTCGGTTCAATGTTAAAAATATCTTTAGCACCTTGTTCGCCATTTTCGGTAACGGGTGAGTCCATGCGCAAGACGGTTGAAGTTGCCGAAAAATATCATTTGCAAATACATACTCATCTTGCCGAAACAAAAGATGAAGAAAACTACTGCATAGAAAAATTCGGGGAGCGCCCTTTTGAATTCATGCGATCTCTGGGGTGGATCAAACCGAATGCCTGGTTTGCACATTCCATATTTTTGAATGATAAAGAAATAGCAGAAGCCGGGCGGATAAAAATGGGTGTGTCACATTGTCCCTCATCGAACATGCGTCTTGGTTCCGGTATTGCCAGGATCAAGGAAATGCTTGAAGCGGGAGTCAATGTAAGTGTGGCTGTGGACGGCTCGGCCTCCAACGACTCTTCGAATATGCTTGTGGAAATTCGCAATGCAATGTTGCTTTCAAGATTGCGCGCGCCGGAATTTTGGCTAAATACGGAAGAAGTTTTGTGGATGGCAACCGTAGGTGGTGCAAAAGCATTAGGTCGTGATGATATCGGACAGATCAAAAAGGGCAAATGTGCCGATCTTAATTTGATCAATATGGATAGGCTTGAATACTCCGGCGCACTTCATGACCCGGCTGCCGCGATCGTTTTTAATGTCGCTATGAGTCCTGTCGATCATGTGATCGTCAATGGAAAACATGTTGTTGAAAATGGACAGATTGCAGGTCTGAATGAACTTGAACTTGTAAAACGACATCAAAAAATATCAGAAGATTTAATAAAAACAGCGGAAAACAGATTAACACAGAAGTTGAGAAGATAAAATAAGGATTGAGTTACCACGGCATTTATGCCGTGGTGAAAACTCCCATTCAAATCGGGTTTTAACCCAATAGATATTTTGTATTTTGGGGTTAAAACCCAGTGTGGTTATATCTACACCTCGAGCTACCCCCGAAGCTTCGGAGCAGGGTGATACATTCAAAATGAATCCATGAAGGTTTTCAAAAAGTAACTTAAAGGTGTTTTTTGCAATCCCGACGAAATCAAACAAGTTTCTCGTAATCATTTGTAATTGAAGAGAATCCCGGTAATGCAGAGATCCTGAAACAAGACTGAAACAAGTTTAGCTTGACGTTGTTCAGGATGACTAGATATTTTACCTTTTGCCATTGTCCTTTTACCCTTATACTTGTTGTTTTAAAATCAATTGGGAACATTCGCTCACTCATATTCATATATGACAACGATTGAATAGGAGAAAACAAATGAAGAAATGGATATCACTTTTAATTGTTGTTATTATGTTGGCCCCACTGGGAGCACAAGATCTTAAAAGTATTAGCGATCAATTTGTTGAGGTAACAGAAAAGGTCAGTCCTTCCGTTGTGACCATTACCGCCCAAAAAATTACCAAGGTTACCAATCCATTTGGGGATCTTGACCTACCATTTGAATTTTTTGGATTTAACGTACCCAAGAAAGAGCAAGAATTTCGTTCGTCCGCTTTGGGCTCCGGAGTGATTGTTCATGATGGCTATGTAATCACCAATAATCATGTCATCAAAGATGCAGAAGAAATCAAAGTTGTGCTTTCCGATAAACGTGAATATGAAGCGGAGCTTATCGGAGGTGATTCCAAAACCGATATTGCCATTCTAAAAATAGATGAAAAGAAACTTCCCACAGCAAAGCTGGGTGATTCCGATAAATTACAAGTCGGCGAGTGGGTCCTGGCTATCGGCTCTCCTTACTCAGCACGCTTGGGCAACACCGTAACCCATGGTATCATTTCCGGACTGGGCCGCTCGGGCATGCAATTAAGTACTTATGAAAGCTATATCCAAACCGATGCCCCCATTAATCCGGGTAATTCCGGCGGTGCGCTTGTCAACCTCGATGGTGAGGTCATTGGGATCAACTCCGCAATTTTAAGCCGCAGTGGCGGCTCAAATGGAATTGGTTTTGCCATTCCCATTGATCTGGCAAAAAAAGTAATGAATGATATTATCAAAGAAGGCCGGGTTATTCGTGCATGGCTGGGCGTAAGCATTCAGGAGCTCAATCAGGATCTATCGGAATCTTTGGGAATAGATGATATTGAAGGTGTCCTTATTGCCGATGTTGTCGAAGACAGTCCTGCCGAAGCGGCTAAGCTCCAGGCCGGTGATGTGATCATTAAAGTGAACGACGACAAAGTCAATACCCCATCCGAACTACAGCTCAATATTTCTTCTCGTGTCCCGGGTGAAAATGTGAAATTAACATTTGTTCGCAATAAGAAGACAAAGATTGTGTCAGTAAAGCTTGATGAACTGCCCGGCGAAAAAAGCACAAGTCAGAATATTGATGTGGATACGGATATTAACCTCGGTTTTTCCGTACGTGAGAATAATAACGATATCGCCCAAGAATACGGGCTCGATTTCAAAAAAGGTGTCGTGGTTGTGAAGGTTGTCCCCGGTTCCGAAGCACAGCAGAAGGGACTTCGTGTGGGTGATCGCATTGTTACCCTTGAAGGCAAAAATATCAACGATATGGACGACTATAAAAATGTCTTTAATAAGATTGAAAAAAATCAAACGGTCCTGATATTAATTGAAACAAAAAATGGCGTAAGGCGTTTCTTCACTACAAAAGCAAAATAACAATCTCCTCAAGTTATATCCTGTCTGACCGCCCCGCCATAAAGGGGCGGTTTTGTTTTTAAGACCTAAAACGTGAGACGAAAGACGTAAAATTTTTCGGTACCAAGGTTATGGTATTCAGATGCAAAAAGCATTCAATATGAGCAATCCCCAAAAATGTATTTCCATATTTCGATTTCAAATTACCCCGACAGAATTTGTATTTATTTGTCATTTATAAACTTTGAGGTTCGCGCAAAAAGGATCAAATGTGTTTTTGTACTTTTATTGATTTACGGGGCAGCCTTTCTCCAGGCCGTGGTTCTACCGGATTTTACCCAAAATAAAATCATACATGAACAAGCCCATTCTTTTCATTGGGGTGGAGATGTGAATGTTCATATTGATGCGCCGGATAAAAAATCTAAAAACA
>CAYPTO010000012.1:0-12269 GCA_964413625.1 uncultured bacterium | reverse complement strand
ATTTGACATGCTTGAAAGCGCACGAAAAGAAGGTGAAACACTTAAAAAAGAACTGATTCTTGAAGGAAAAGACGAAGCGATCCGAATTAAGCAGAAATCGGAAGATGAATACAATGAAAAACTTCGTGATATTCGCAACTCTGAAAGAGAACTTCAGAAACGTGAAGGTAATTTGGAACGTAAGGTAGAAAGTATTGATCAGCGTTATGATACACTTCAAAAATATAATGACGATCTGAAGAAAAAAGAACAGGAAGTCAATAAGCGTGAAGAAGAGATCGAAGCTCTAATTGATCAACAACAGAGCAAACTTGAAAAGATCGCCGGACTGTCCCGTGAAGAAGCTAAGCAAACCCTAAAAGACAGTCTGTACGAAAAAGCGCGAATTGAAGCTCAGGTAAAAGTTAAGGACATCAAAGAATCAGCGATCCTGAACGCTAACAAAGAAGCTAAAAAAATCATTATTGAAGCAATACAACGCTCTGCTGCGGATCACACATCAGAATCAACGGTTGCTGTTGTTTCGCTTCCCAACGATCAGATGAAGGGTCGGGTTATTGGTCGTGAAGGTCGTAATATCCGTCACTTTGAGGCGCTTAGCGGTATCGAACTGATCGTTGATGATACACCCGAAGCGGTCGTATTATCAGGTTTTGATCCCGTTCGTCGCGAAGTGGCACGAATTGCATTGGAAAAACTTATTGCCGACGGGCGAATTCATCCGGCACGTATTGAAGAAATGATCGAAAAAGCAAACAAAGAAGTAGAAGAGTCCATTATTCAGGCAGCAGAAGAAGCCACCATGGAACTATCACTGCCGCCTTTCAATGCCGAAATGATGCACCATATCGGTTCACTGAAATATCGTACCAGTTACGGTCAAAATATATTAAAGCACTCCATCGAAGTTGGTTGGTTATCGGGTTTGATGGCCGCCGAATTGGGTATGGATGGACAAATGGCAAAACGTGCGGGTTTCTTGCATGATCTTGGAAAAGCCATTGACAGAAATGTAGAAGGAACTCATGCACTTATCGGTGGCGAAATCGCACGAAGAAATAAAGAAGATAAGATCATTGTAAATGCTATTGAATCTCACCATGAAGAAGTGCCAATGGATAATCCGATCTCGGCCTTAGTTCAGGCAGCTGACTCTATCAGCGGTTCTCGTCGTGGTGCTCGCGGACAAACACTTGAAAATTATATCCATCGTATGGAAAAACTTGAAGAAATATCCAACAGCTTTAAAGGCGTTAATAAAACTTATGCTATTCAGGCCGGTAGGGAAGTTCGTGTTATTGTTGAAGAATCACAGGTCAATGATGCTGCGTCAGATCTTCTTGCTCAGGATATCGCCAATAAAATACAATCTGAATTGACCTATCCGGGTCAGATCAAAGTAACGGTTTTGCGCGAACATCGCTCTATAGGATACGCAAAATAAGCGGAGAACATGGAAACGAAAATATTATATGGTAAAGAGGTCGCTGAAGCGGTCAAGGAAGGATTAAAACCCCGCATTGCAAAATGTGTTGAAAAGGGAATTCATCCGGGTTTGGTCGTTGTCTTGGTCGGAGAAGATCCGGCATCACAAGTTTATGTGCGAAATAAGACACGAGCGTGTGAATCTTTAGGTATTTATTCCGAAACTCTTCGTTTACCTGCCGAAACAACTCAAAAAGAATTGAATGAACTTGTTGATCAATTGAATGTCGATGATAGATTTCATGGAATATTGGTTCAAATGCCCTTGCCAAAACATCTTAACGATATTGAAATCATTGAACGAATTTCACCCCGGAAGGATGTTGATGGCTTTCATCCTATGAATGTCGGTCGTTTAGTACAGGGACAGAACGCTTTGTTGCCATGTACACCGGCCGGTGTGATGGAAATGTTAATATATTATAATATTAAAACTAAAGGGAAACATGTTGTTATTGTTGGTCGTTCGAACATTGTTGGTAAACCGATGCTTAACCTTATGTATCAAAAATCGGAATATGCCAATGCAACCGTAACCATCTGTCATACGGGTACGCGAAACATGAAAGAGTATACTTTAAGAGCTGATATTCTTATTGTTGCAACCGGAGTTCCTGAAATGATAAAAGCAGGAATGGTCAAAGAAGGTGCTGTTGTTATTGATGTGGGTGTTAATCGCGTTAATGATAAAACAAAGAAAAAAGGATATCGTTTGGTTGGCGATGTTGCATTTGATGAAGTAAAAGAGCACTGCTCTGCAATTACTCCTGTGCCGGGAGGCGTCGGTTTAATGACCATCGCAATGTTAATGAAAAACACCGTACAGGCAGCTGAAGATCACATAAACTTGAAAAATGATGGCAAAAAATAAGAAGCAACGACATTACTTATTTACATTCATTTTGATTCTAATACTTGGATCCTTTGGCCTCTTTTTAACCAAAACTGATATTGGTTTTAATATTGCTTATAGAATTCTTAAACAACAAGTTAACCAACAATTTAATTCCAATTTATCAATACGGGATTTAAATACTCCACTCAAAACAAATCTTGAAGCAGAATATTTGGAATTCTCGAATGAAGATTCCACTTTTATCATTACCGTTGATACAATAGATATTAATTACAGTGGTATTTTTGAACTGTTTGGCAAGCGACATTTGGATAGTCTGAACATAATCGAACCGAATATATACATCAAGCTTGGGAAAGGTGATCAGGAACGATCCGGAATGCCGGAGATAAAATTCCCTAATTTTCTGGTTAATTCAATACATATTGAAAACGCTAAAATTCAAATTGAATCTCCGGATACGACGATCAATCAGAAAATTGATAATCTTATCTTTCATTATTCAGGTAAAAATGATGGGGCGTTATTTGAGATTAAGGATCTTCAATTGAGAAATGATGCCTTAGGAATTGAAGTTCATAATCTTTCCAGTGAAGTTTTATTTAAGAATAATATAGCAAAACTGCGTAATTTAAATTTCATGTTCAATGACTCCCGAATTACTTCAAAGGGAAAGATCCGTTATATTGAACCTCTGCGTTTTCAATTTGCTTTCAATGTTGCAGATTTTGCCATTGAACATTATATTGAATTTCCGTTTATTAAAGAAAATGATAAACTTGATCTAAATCTTGATATTATTGGCGATTTTAAAGCATTTACGGCAACTGTTGACCTAAAGGGCATATTGAATAGCCAAAGAATTGATCAATCTACTTTCAATATTGAGTATAAAGATGATTATCTTCATCTTCTTCAAGCTTCTTTCAAGAGTAGCGATACAGATATTTCGCTATATGGATCTTATGGCTTCAAAGACAAATATGTTACAACAATTTTCTCATCCTATGCTATGACCCCTTCAGATTGGCTTGAAACATTGCCTGATTTTGGCTTTAAGGGCCGACTTAGAGCAAGCGGATATCTAAATGATCATCTTAAAGTTAATTATAATTTTGATTGCAAAGATCTATATGGACTAAAGACAACAAAACTAAGCGGAAATATACAACTTCAGGGAATGGAGAGTATTGTTCTTGATTCAAGCAACTATATCTATTTACCGGATGGTGTTTTAAAAGTTCGGGGATCTTTCAAGGATCTTAAGAATATTGATCTGGACATTTACGGAGATATTGCTTCTTTGGACGATCTTGAAATTCCGGAAATTGGAGAAATAGGGGCAGATAATATTTATTTAACCTTAAAAGTCCTGGGTGAAATCAATGATCCTGATATTCAGTTGAATTTTAATCTTGATACACTCAAATATGATGCCTATACCGTAAATAATCTCAATGTTTCATTATTTAGTAATAAAATTATTTCTAATCCGAGCGGAGGAGTATTGATATCATTTGAAAATGCAGCAATAGACTCATTTTTGATCGGTTCAGTACAAACTTATGTTCGAATGGATAAAGATATAGTTCATATGGATTATTTTGAAATATCTCATGAAAATTACAAGTTAAATCTATCCGGTTCCATCAAAGATTTTAAGGAATTTAAGATTCAAACTCTAACGGGAACATATCAAGGTGAAGATGTTTATTTACTCGATCCCGTTTCATTTGTTATTTCTGATAGTGCATATACACTTTCAAGGTATGATATCTTATATCGTGATGCTCTTCTTTCCGGCTCACTGGATGTTGAGAATAATTCTATTGAGGGTAGTCTGAATATTGCAGGTGCCGAATTAAATTCCTTACCCTTGCTCTCAACTATGCTTGATAGTGTTGGTGGTTTATTGGACATGAATATTTTAATTAGCGG
This sequence comes from uncultured bacterium, assembly GCA_964413625.1. Classification (GTDB taxonomy): domain Bacteria; phylum Fidelibacterota; class Fidelibacteria; order Fidelibacterales; family Fidelibacteraceae; genus M50B103. The sequence goes on along the minus strand of CAYPTO010000012.1, from coordinate 7,990 downwards.
TGAACTGAGTGATCCGTTGATTGATGCAGACTTATTGTTAAAACGAGCACATGCTTTTGGATTGGATGCCAACAGGATCAGCTCAGAATTACATTATGAAGATAATATGATCTATATCAATGATTTTCGCTTTGATATTAATGAAGAAAGAAAGATCGGCATGAAGGGGAAGCTTCCTCTTAAAATAAATTTTAATACTAAAAATATTATTGGAGCATTGCCGGAAGATTCGCTATATGTTGATATTGATATATCCAGGGTCAGATTGTCAAAATTAATGCCATTTATATTTGATTTTCCAATATTAGGTGATGCCGATATGTCCGGAAATATTACCGGAACGATCAATGATCCCATCATGAATGCCGATCTATTTATATGTAATCCATTGATCACGGAGATCGAAGGAGATTCGATCAAAGGAAAATTCCATTATAGAAATGAGCGAATGTTTTTTAATGAAATTGAGATGTTTACCGATAACGGAAGATATTTTGGAAATGCAAATTTCTTTTTTGATTTTAGATTTCAACCTGAGGGCAAACGATTTATTCCGGATAGCAGTCTTTATGTTTATGTTGAGGGTCGGGATGATGAAATGATCTACCTGACGCCTTTTATTGATCAAATGGAATCATTTACCGGTGATTTTTATACGGAATTGGAAATGACAGGTAATTTTAATAAAACCATAAAAAATGGAAAAGTTACTGTCAAAGACGGCCATCTTGTTCTCGGAATTCTTGGAAATGAGATCGAAAACCTAAATGGTGAAGCGCTTATAAACAACAATATAATGGCAGTTGACCTGAAAGGTAAATTACCGTCTGTTTCCTACACATTAGCCGGCGTTTTGGGCTTGGAAAAGAATAATGTAGATTATGAATATAATTTTAATATCAACGGTGACATGAATATGCGATATCTGATAAGACCGCAATTTAACTTAAAATTAACCGGCAATCAGATGTCAATTGTAACTTTAGATGAAAATGTCAACCTGACAACCGGAGCTGTTGATCTTGCCATTACCGGCAGGGACACTTTAACCGTGAGTGGAGATGTTACAATTCAGGAAGGTTTGATCGAGTTTGGTCTTAATCGAATCGCTCCTGAAACAAGTGCTCCCCCCAGTAATGAGAAGGGGATAAAAACAGCTTACTCTTTAAATGCGATTATTGATAAGATGTATTTTAGGAATCAATTATTAGATGCGACCCTGACTGGAGAAATGATTCTGCAAAAATTTGCTTCTGAAAATCATACACGTATGGGAGGAGAACTTTTTGTAACAGAAGGCTTCTTTAACTACTGGGCATCTGTTTTTGTCTTGGAAGAAGGAAGTTTGATCCTTGATCAGTTTGAGAATAATCATGAGTTGAATTTTATTGCGACCAAATCAATAAAAGATCAAGATGGTAAAAAGGTTGATATTATTGCCTCGATCTCGGGTGAATTAAATAATCCCGAAATTACATTTACAGACGAAAATAACACGATGTCGCAAGCACAGATCGTAAACGCTTTGACCGTTGGTGAAATTCAGAGTGTATTAAGTGGTGTAAGCGGAACAGAATCCGGTAGGGGTTTTGATGCGAGTTCGGCTACAACCGCGTTACTGTCCTTGGCAGAAGTACCCTTGGAACAACAGGCAAAAAAACTGGCAGGAGCAGGAGGACTGGATCGAATTGATATTAAAGGTGGAACAGAAGGAACCTATATCGACGGGACAACCGCTTTGGTTATCGGTGGTCGTATTGGAAGAAATTTTTATTTGACTTATGAGGGCTCACAAGAAAAACCATTTGATATGGAATTCGAATATCGTTTGAACAATAAAGTATCAATCGTTGGATCAGCTGATGAATCAAGTGTATCAGGGGCTGTCCGTTTAAGGTTGCAATATTAATGAAACGTTTACTGAAAATATGTTTACTGACTTTAATTGCCGGGTTTATTTTGGCTCAAAGCAATGATGTTTTATTAGATTATAAACTTAAAAAAATATTTTATAACGGTAATACGACTTTTAGTGATAAACAATTAAAACGTTATGTTAATATTAAACCTGCCCATACAAAAAAAGCTATGCAACGGATCACATACCGCTTTATCAGATCAAAAGCGAAAGTATTAATAAATTATTATGTAAGTGAAGGCTTTTTAAACTGTAGTGTAAGAGATTCACTTATTATCGATCAGGAAAATAATCTTTATTTGTATTTTAATATTATAGAGAACGAACGTTATTATCTTAAACAGATATCCGTAGAAGGGAATACGCTCTTAAGCGATGGTGAGATTCTGGAATTGTTGGGAGTAAAAGTCGGTGAACCTTTTCGTCAGTATATTTATTATGATAATTTTAGAAAAATATTAACACGCTATAGTGAACTTGGCCATCCATTTGCCGGTATTCGAGAAGAATATGATTGGGGAACGGATCTTGAAATTACACTCTTTATTAATGAGGATATTTCATATAATATCAATAAAATCAATCTAAATGGTAATAAAACGGTAGGTGAACCCTATATCCGAAAGCATTTTAACATTCGTGAGGGTGAGCCCTATCAACTGGAAAAGATCAATCAAACAAAAGATAGAATATATGAAATGGGTGCTTTTAATTCTGTTAATATTGTTCCAATAAACAGAGATACCGCAAACCAGACCATTGATCTTCAAGTTTCGGTAATAGAAAGTAAAGCCCGACGATTTGATATTCAAGCCGGTGCAAGACAGGGATATACGGACAAAATATCGTATGAATCTTTGTTTATTGAGCCGGAATGGACACATAAAAATTTGTTTCACCGTGCACACCGATTTCGTGTTGGGTTTAATTATGATGCCTTGATCCAAAATTCGAATATTGACCATTTGATCAATGCCGAAATGGGTTATACGGTACCCTGGCTGTTCTTTATGCGTTTACCTACAACTTTTAAGATCTATTACGATAGAAACGCATATTCGCCATTTATTGAATCAACATCCGTTGATAGTATTCAAAACGGAGAGATCAGAACAAATTATGGTGTAAATTTATCCAGTATCTGGCGATATAATCGAAATATTTACACAAAAATTTCCGTTTCATTGCGAAATTTAAAAAGTGATCTAAAAGATGTATTGGGTGAATTTGAACCTCAAGCAGAGATATCGTTACAATCAAGATTTGATAACCGTGATAATTTTATTTATCCCTCAAAAGGATGGAACATTCTTTTATATGGGGGGTATGTTTTAGGTACGGAAAGTGAAACGCAAACTGAATATTTCCGCGTTGATGCTTCCGTAAATGGCTATATCCCGCTTGCGAGGAATTTTGTTTTAGCAGGTAGGCTGGAAGCCGGTCAGTTCTTTGATATGAAACTCATTGATCCACTTATGATCTATCAGTTGGGTAGCGAATCTACAGTTCGTGGATGGAGAAAATCTCTTGGGAATGAGTATGAAGTCATGAATTCAGATTCAACTTATTCATATATTTATGCCGGGAAAGCAAAATTAATGGCAAATGTAGAATTACGAGCCGATCTGATTTGGGATTTTGGTGTAAATGCTTTTCTGGATGTTGCTATGTTGGATGATGATCTTTCGGGTATTATGAACTGGAGTGATTATTACGTCAATACCGGATTGGGGATCTACTATAAAACACCCATTGGGCCTATCAGGATTGAAATCCCTATCATTCTAAATAATCCCAATATAGCTCTTGATCGTGTTTGTGTCAAAAATAGTATTTGGGATTACATTAACTTTGGACTTTTATTTGCGTTTTAGATATGAATTATAATAAATTATCTGACTTAAAAATTGAAATTTAGGAGTTGAGTAAAATGAAAAAACAATTTGTAACACTGCTTTTGATCTCCATGTTGATTTTTTCGTGTTCCGACAATCGGACCGCTGAAGAGATGTTTCAGGATGGTACCAATCAATATAAACTGGAAAAAGTCAGCCGCTCAATTAAAACTTTTGAAAAGTTATCAAATATTTATCCTGATGATGAATTGGCCGTAAAGGCAATTTATCGTCTGGCTGAGATCTATGCCGGCGATTTACAGGATTTTGAGACCTGTGTTGCCAAATATGATTATATTGCCGATGAATATCCATCACATCCCGATGCTCCCAAGGCACGTTTTATGGCAGGTTATACTCTGGCAAATATTGTAAATGATCAAGATCGTGCAAAAGTGGAGTATGAAAAATTTATTCGTGACTATCCGAACCATCCCTTAGTGGAATCTGTGCAATTCGAATTAAGGAATCTGGGCAAAGAACTTGATCAGATCGAAGAGTTAAAAGGAATTATGAAAAGCGGAACCAGTGAATAGAAAGGGTGACCATGAGTTTTGATCTTGCCGTATTGAACGAACAAATACAAAAAGAAAGCGTCTTCCTGGAATCCATTCAGGCAGAATTAAAAAAGGTCCTGATCGGACAGGAAAAAATGGTTCAGCGTTTGCTGATCGGTTTACTGGCGGAAGGCCATATTTTATTGGAAGGTGTTCCCGGACTCGCAAAAACCCTGGCTGTGAAATCATTGGCCCAGGCGATCCATACAAGTTTTCATCGTATCCAGTTTACACCTGATCTGCTTCCTTCGGATCTTATCGGAACCTTGATCTACAATCAAAAAGAATCGTCTTTTGAAGTTAAAAAAGGTCCGATCTTTGCTAATATCATTCTTGCGGATGAGATCAACCGCTCACCCGCAAAAGTACAAGCTGCACTTCTTGAAGCGATGCAGGAAAAACAAGTAAGTATCGGTGACACAACCTATCCTCTTGAAGAGCCTTTTCTTGTCCTTGCCACTCAAAATCCTATTGAGCAGGAAGGGACCTATCCTTTACCGGAAGCACAGGTGGACCGATTTATGCTGAAGGTAAAAGTGGATTACCCCAGTCAGGATGAGGAAATGAGCATGTTGACGCTTATGACTTCAAACATATTACCCGAAAAAGTATCGTCTGTTGTTAAACCCAAACAAATCATGGATGCAAGAAATGTAGTTCGTAGTATATATGTTGACGAGAAGATCCATAAATATGTGACCGATATTGTTTTTGCAACCCGTTATCCTGAAAAATATAATATTGAATCCATTGCAGGATTAATTGATGTTGGTGCATCACCGCGTGCTTCATTGAATCTTGTTCGTGCCGCTAAAGCCCATGCTTTTCTACAACATCGCGGTTATGTCACGCCGGAAGATATTCACGAAATAGGTATGGATGTCCTGCGTCACCGTGTACTGCTTTCTTTTGAAGCCGAAGCGGAAGATGTTACGGTAGAAGATATTATTCAAACGGTGTTCGATACTATTCCGGTACCCTAATGCTGTCCCGAGAAATATTACATAAAGTAAAGCAAATTGAGATCCAGACACGCCGCATTGTCAATGACGTGTTCTCCGGTGAATACCGCTCAATTTTTAAAGGAAAGGGAATGTCCTTTTCCGAGGTGCGGGAATATCAGCCGGGTGATGATGTCAGAATGATCGATTGGAATGTAACCGCCCGAAATAATAAACCTTTCGTCAAGGTTATGGAAGAAGAACGGGAATTGACCGTTTATTTTCTTTTTGATGTTTCGGCTTCGGGAAGAGTGGGGAGTACCGAACGGTTTAAAAGCGAGATCGCAGCGGAAATTTGTGCTGTGCTGGCATTTTCTGCCATCCGTAACGGTGATAAGGTCGGCTTGATCAATTTTACCCATGATGTTGAAAAATATCTTTCTCCCCGTAAAGGAAAAGCTTATGCAATGCAGGTTATTCGTGAGGTTCTTTTCGGTGAGTATGAAGGAAAAGGGACCCGTATAGAAAATGCTCTGCAGTTTCTATCACGTGTTGCACATAAAAAAAGTATTGTATTTCTGATCAGTGATTTCTACGATACGGATTTTGAGAACGCATTAAAAGCCGTATCAAACAAACATGACCTGATCATGGTCCATGTTGTTGACCCTTTGGATAAAGAACTTCCCAATATTGGATTACTTTCATGTTTCGATGCGGAGACCGGAGAAAAGATGGTCATAGACACTACAGTTAAAAAAGTTCGTGAACAATATGCCGAATATTATAAAACCCGAACAGCTGAACTTGAAAGAATGTGCAGAAAAAATAAAACAGATTTGATCCATATTTCAACGGATGTTTCTTATATAGAACCCTTGAACCGTTTTTTTAAAACAAGAGGAAAACATCAATACCGATGAAAAGACTTTTTTTTCTCCTCATGATCGTGGTGACGCTTTTTGCTCAAGAGGTTAAAGTTGACCTGAATGTAAATGATAAAAAATTACATATTGGTGATAGAATAAAACTAAATTATACTTTGTCGGGTGGTGAACGACATGTATTTCTGTTACCTGATGTAAAAATGTGGATAAAAGATCTTGAGATCATTGACGTTCAAACATCCGAGAAATCTAAAAAAAATCGTCATGTCATCGATCTAAATATTGAAGGAGTCAAATTTGACACCGGATTTGTTCATATTCCTGCCATGCCGATCATTAAAACCGATTCCACGGGATTTGGGAAACCGGATACGATTTATACCCCGGAAAAATATCTTTACATATATTCATTGCTGGACAGTAACGCTACACCCCTTGCCATGATACCTCCCGTACCTCTTGCACTTATGACTTGGTGGGAATTTTTAATTGCTCTTGTTTTGTTAGCGAGTAGTATTCTTCTATTGATATGGGGTATTAAGCATAAATCTAAAAAAGTTAGAATAATCGAAGAATATAGGGAAACACCCAAAGAAAAAGCTGAACATTATTTAATTGCTTTAGAGAAAAAAAAATATCCGGACAAGCAATTGTGGAAACAATTTTATCTGGAATTAACCTATATCATCCGGGATTATTTCGAAAATATTTACTATATTCATTTGCAGGAACTCACGACATCAGATCTTATTCCGGTATTAAAAGAACATGTTAAACCTGAATTTATGAGTAAATTAGAGGAATTGTTTGCTTATGCCGATCTGATGAAATTTGCCAAAGGGATAGCAAGTCGAGAAAAATGTGATGAGCATTTAATACTTGTAAAGCAAATGATCAAAATTGATGAAGAGAATACCGATAAAGAACCAGTGGATTAATTCTGGTAATTGATCCTGCGTTTATAAACCTCCTTCTTGTTGAGGAGTATGTTGTTCAGGGATATTAAATGTTAAAGATCAATCAAATAAGTAAAGCTTTTACAGGAATCAAGGCGGTAGATAATATTTCGCTGAATATTCCCGTTGGAGAAGTTTTCGGATTTCTTGGGCCAAATGGAGCCGGGAAAACCACAACACTTCGAATGATCATGGATATTATTCAACCTGATTCGGGACTTATTACCATTGATGGAAAACCCAGCACATCATGTGATCATGCGCGTATCGGTTACTTGCCGGAAGAACGCGGCATTTATCAAAAAGCAAAGGTTCGGGATGTTGTTGAGTATTTTGGTAAACTTAAATCCGTTCCGGTATCTGTTGTTAAAGAGAGAGCAAATGATTGGTTTAAACGCTTGAAAATTGAAGATCTGGTCGAAAAAAAAGTTGCAGAACTTTCGAAAGGGAATCAACAAAAAATCCAGTTTATCATTGCTGTGATCAATGATCCGGTTTTAATGATCCTGGATGAACCATTCACGGGATTGGACCCTGTAAATCAAAAGATATTACAGGATATTATTAAAGATTTCAAAGCACAGGACAGAACCATTATTCTCAGCACACACCAAATGGCCAAAGTTGAAGAAAATTGTGACTCTATGTGTTTGATCCATAAAGGTAAGATCATCACAATAGGGAAAACCAAAGACATTATGGAAAAACATGGTGGAAATTTGGATAAGGCTTTTATCGAATTGATAGGAGACACAGATGAATAAGACCTTGACCATAGCTCAATGGGAATTACATAGAGGATTGAAGTCAAAAGCATTTATCATTTCTGTTTTTAT
>CAYPTO010000011.1:2218-12499 GCA_964413625.1 uncultured bacterium | reverse complement strand
AGGCGAAAGACAGGTTGGCAAAGTTTTCTCGGGGCTTATTATATTTCAACAAAATATTTTTCTTTAATATTCAACTTTCAACTCTTTAACCTCTTCTATACGATAAATTCCTTGACAATGATTTGATTTACTTCGAACTTTGATATGAAATTCAGGAGAATGATATGCCACAGCCAATTCGTCGTTCACGTTGGATCATCAAAGAACCCGAAGACGATAAACGCTTACATTTTCGTACAGTACATGAAAAGCGTCGTCCTAAGCGTCAACTGATTTGGCATATTATTGCGTTTGTTATTGTATTATTTTTATTTTTCCACTTCTTGCATTGAGTTGCCTACCGGCACCCTGATCAATTGTACCAGAATCAATGAGGCAACAGCCAGAATCGATCCGAAAATAAAGGGTATTTGCCAATTCAACATCCAAAGCATCCCCCCGATTGCAGGAATGATTACTGCAGAAATATGATTTATGGAAAAACTGACTGACATTGAAGGAGCGATATCTTTCGGATCAGCTATTTTCTGAAAAAAAGTATGTATCCCAATTGAAAAACTGAAAAATATATGATCAATAATATATAATCCCACCGCGATAGTCTTCACTTCAAAGAGGGCATATCCCAAAAAGATAATTATTAACGACATATATTCCAGAGTCAGCATTTTACGCTCACCAAAGCGGTTGATCGCTTTGCCAATCAGAGGGCTCACCAACCAGGTGATTAAATTATTCAGAACAAATAGTGCTGATATTTCCCATACTGTAAATCTATATTTTTGTACCAGCATGAAGATTGCAAAAACGACAAATATCTGTCTGCGGGCTCCACTCAAAAAATTCAGGGAATAAAACAACCAATATTTCTTGTGGATAATGATCTTTTTGTGCTGAACAGGCAATTCCTTATCTGCCGGATCTTTGAAAATCGAATAAATACCAAAACCAATGATCAGCACGCCTAAAACCGCATATACAATAGACATAGGCAATTCGGTGAAACGGAACAAAACCCATATTACCACACCAATACCGATATTTCCGATCGCAGAAAGGCTGCGCCATTTTGCTAACACGAGTGGTGATTGTCGTTTATTGAAATATTGAAGAACAAGAGATTGACGGGTCGTCTCGAAATAATGAAAGCCCAATGACATTAAAAATGTGGTAAATAATAGTCCCTGAAATGAAGGGAATAAACCCGTCATAATAATACCGATACCAAATAAAATAACAGAATAAGCTGAAAGACGATGTTCTTTAAAGATCAGCAGGACATAAACAACAAGAAAGGTTAAAAAACCCGGGACTTCGCGCAGAGATTGAACAAGTCCTATTTGCAAACCGGTCAGACCGATCTGATCGACTGCAAAATTATTTAAAAGCGTGCGCCAAGCTTGATGTCCGACAGTTGCAACAACAACTAAAAGTGTAAGATATCCATACATTGGATTATTTTTTACGTTTTTAGGGAGATTTGATTTGAGTCTTTTAATTCAAAATCCTTACAATTTTCAATAAAAATAAAGAACCCGCCCCAAAGTTTCGGGGCGGGTTTACATGTACGCCCGAGAGGAATCGAACCCCTAGCCTTCTGGTCCGTAGCCAGACGCTCTATCCAATTGAGCTACGGGCGCATATATCGTTCATGTCAATGTAAGTATGTAGCGCGTACGAGAGTCGAACTCGTGTTACCGACGTGAGAAGCCAGCGTCCTAACCACTAGACGAACGCGCCATCTCAGCTGGGTTGCAGGGATTCGAACCCCGATACTACGGTCCAGAGCCGCATGTCCTGCCGTTGGACGACAACCCATTTAAAAAAGCCGTCAAATATAGTGACATTTTGCTGCAATGTGCAAATAATATTTGTCTTGATTATAAATAGTCCGATACTTGGATTTGATTTTTTTTCTTAATATATTGCACCTAAAAGGAGAAAACACGATGGGAAAAAATCTAAAAGTTGAATTACAAAGCCTTGGCAAAAATCTTACCTTCGCCTCAAAGAGCGGAAGCGGGTTCTGGCACATGATAGATACAAAAGAAGAGATCGGGGGAATGAACGCTGCTACAACTCCCATGGAAATGATACTTGAAGGATTAGGTGGTTGTACGGGTATGGATACATTATCGATCCTAAGAAAGAAACGTACTCCATTTAGCCGTCTTGATATTTATATTGACAGTGAACGCGCGGAAGAACATCCCAAGGTATATACAAAAATCAATTTACGTTTCGTTTTACATTCCAATGGCGGTGAAAAAGCACTTCGCGATCTTCAAAGAGCTGCATCTCTCAGTAATGATAAATATTGTTCCGCATCAGCGATGCTACGTTCCACTGCAGAGATTACCATTGAAACTGAAATAGTTGATGAATGAATGCTAAAGCCGTAAAATCACTTGCCGGAGATATTAGTCTGGTAGAAAACGACTCACCTAAAGCCGAAACACTTCTTGATGCTGCATGGAAAGCAGGAAAGCATGCTTATCGCATTGGTATAACAGGACCTCCGGGTGCAGGGAAAAGCACATTGGTCAACTGTTTGGCAGCTGAATTCAGCAATGCCGGAAAGCATACAGCCGTAATCTCGGTGGATCCTTCCTCTCCCTTTACGGGAGGTGCTATTTTAGGTGACCGCATCCGTATGAACGCATTAAGTTCACGCGACAATGTATATATCCGCTCAATGGCCACTCGCGGAAGTCTTGGCGGTTTAAGTATGAAAACACATGATGTTTGTGATATTCTTGACGGAAATGATTTTGATATTATTCTAATCGAGACGGTAGGCGTAGGTCAAATCGAATTGGATATTGCTCAAGCGGCCGATGTAACACTGACCGTCCTTGTTCCCGAATCGGGTGATGATATTCAGGCCATGAAAGCGGGAATTATGGAGATCACAGATATTTTTGTGGTTAATAAATCCGATCGGCATGGTGCCGAAGCAATGGTCCTTAATTTACGCTCTTTGACAAAACTAAGAAGAAATTATTCTACTCTTCCATGGGAACAACCTGTGATCAAAACCGTTGCAACTGAAGAAATAGGAATTGATATCGTTCTTGACAAACTGGAACAATTTGAGGTAATGCTGAAAAAACATGATAATTGGGAATCGATCCGGAACGAACGAATGAAAAGAAAGGTACTCCAATTGATCAATGAAACTCTCTCAGATTCTTTTTGGACGAAGGAAAGAAAGAAATATTTAAACAATGAACTTCGTTTATCCGAACAAACTGGCAAAAGTCCTTTCCGTATTGCAGAAAATCTGTTAAGTTCATTGAGAAATACTTGACAATAAATGTATTAAGAAGTACCTTTGGACGTTAATTTGAAAATTATATTAGGAGACAATAAATGAAACGTATTTTACCATTATTAGCCATCGTCTTGAGTATCTTTATGCTTGTTGGATGTGGTAACAAAGAAGTTGTAAATGACACCCCTGAACCAGTCGTTCAAGAAACTCCGGTAGTTCAAGAAACTCCGGTAGTTGAAGAAACCCCTGTTGCTGTTGTTGAAGAAGCTGTCGTTGAAGAAGTGCTTCCGGAAGAAGTTGTTCAACCTCTTGAAGAAGATGTCTGGATCAAATACATGATCCAACCCAATGATTACCTTACCAAGATCGCAATACAAGAATATGGTGTAGTTACTATGTGGCGTGAAATCTGGGATTGGAATCTTGACGTCATTGGTGATGACCCTGACCTCATCTATCCTTTTGAAGAACTATCACTGAAAAAAGATGCCGCTGATGTTGTTGAAACAACTGCAGTAGAATATGAAACATATACAGTACAAGAAGGTGAAAACCTCTGGTGCATCTCAAAGAAACTCTATGGCAATTCATATGCATGGATCGTTCTTCTTCGTGACAACATGGAAACCCTAGGTAATGATTATAATAGCATTACTCCGGGTATGGTTCTAAAAGTAAGAACTGAAATCTAATTTAGATACTTACTCTTATAATAAATTGGCCTCTCGAATGAGAGGCTTTTTTATATTCGATTAACAAAAAACCGACAGGTTAATTTAATCCGGATTGTATCTTTAAATTTCTTTTATTAATTTTATAAATGTCATATATTCAATGCAATGAAAGGCTTAATACTCATATCGGCATATAACAGTGCAGCAACTTTACCTTATGTTTTAGAAGAACTTAAGACATTCCCGGATCTGGATATTCTTGTCGTGAACGATGGCTCTTCAGATTCAACCGGCAATATAGCAATATCTTTCGGTGCTCAAGTGATACATCATAAAGTAAATAAAGGAAAAGGCGCCGCCCTCCAAACCGGATTCAAATACGCGGTCAGACAAGATATAGATTTTGTGATAACCCTTGATGCCGACAGGCAACATCCGATAGAACAAATACCAAATTTCATTCAAAAACATAACGAGTTTCCCAAAGCCGTAATCCTAGGTAAAAGAAAACGTGACAAGAATATGCCCTGGACTCGAAAATTCAGTAATTCGGTATCTGCTTCCCTGATTTCCTGGAGAATTAGACAGCGAATTTATGATGCCCAATGTGGGTTTCGGCTTATTCCTAAAAATTATCTTTCTTGGAATCTTTCTTCTATTAAAGGTTTTATCTTTGAATCTGAAGTCCTGATCACCTTAGCGTTAAATAAAGTAAAATTCAGTTTCGTACCTATCCCGACATTATATCCTGATGCAAGTCAAAGTAAAATGACGTATTTTGATTCTACTTTCGACTTTATTTTTATGTATATTTCATCGTTCTTTAAATCTTACAAACAGGAAAAACATGACGTTTAATGATATTTGGCAGGTAGCTCTAATGACCATGATACCGACACTGGAGCTTAGAGCAAGTTTACCTTTTGCAATATTAAAACTTGGAATGCCTTGGTATTCTGCATTTATCCTGGTTGTTATTATCAATATTATTTTAGGGCCAATCGTTTATTTCGCCTTGCGTTTTTTCTTAAATACTGTAATCAAGATACCCTTCTTCAACAAGCTTTATGAACGCTCTTTACACAAAGTTCAGACAAAGATAAAACCTAAAGTAGATAAATACGGAGAATGGGGGTTGGCCTTATTTATTGGTATCCCTCTTCCCGGATCAGGCGTCTACACCGGTGCCCTTGCGGCATTTGCATTAAACATTAAACCTAAAAAATTTATGATCGCTACTGTTGTTGGAGTATTAATTGCCGCTGTTATAGTTCTTCTGGTAGTCCTTACCGGCTCAGAGATATTTAGTTGGATAATTAAGTAATACTTAATATTTCATATATTTTCAGTTAATTTTTTCCTTGTCATTTATGTGTCCTTCCATTATCTTGTAATTAGTATATATAACATTAACCTTATAGGAGACACAAGATGAAAAAATTGCTATTAATTCTTAGCAGCTTAATCATGTTAACTGGTTTATTTGCAGGTACTTCCCCGGTAATGGGATATGATCTGGCAATACCGAATGGATATGATTTTACTGATGAACAAATTGATGCCGCTTTGGATGCATACAGAGCAACATATGAAACCTGGCTTGAAACGCCGGGATTATACAGCAAGGGTCAGACCGGATTGATGATACTCGATCTGTTCGCTCTAGGCGATACTCTGACCGATGCTGTGGAATTCCAAGCAATGCTCTTGGACAATCAAGCTTATGAGATTATAGAAGCTCTTTGGTATTTAGAGGAATCATTTTACTTTATTACGGATAATGTAGAAAATCAATATGATCTTATTGATAATCTCTATGCTTTCATGGCAGAAGGGAAGGCTGATTCCATTTTAATGCTTGCGGATTCACTTGAAGCACACCTATATGATACCTATGAAATAACATTGGATCATATTGATAACACAATCTATGATGTTGCTATTTTCGGTGATTCCCTCGGAACACGTTTTGATACGATACTTACATTAGACGAAGATTTTATTTTCCGTATTGGTGAAGTGTCAATCGTTACTCCGGGTGGGTTGGAACTTCCCTACTTTGACACGACAGAAGTTGCGGTCATTTATGATGAAACATTCCAGTCTGTTCGGGTAGCTGTTGATTACCTTGCTGAAGGTGTAAAATATTTTGGTAACGGACTTGACAATATCTTTGATTCAGATAACACGGTCCAAGTTGGTCTTGATACTTTAATGATGTCAATGCAAAGTTTCCAAAATGTCTGCGACACTCTAAATAATTACTCTATCTGGTCGATCATTGATTCATCATGGAGCGTTGGAGACAGTGCTGAGATCGGCTTTGAAGATATAAAAGCCGGTTTTGCAGAAGCTGAGGCACTTCTTGGCGGTAAAACCTATATTATTAATACAAATGGTGATAGTATTGGGGTCAGACCAGTAGGTATTATTGAAAATATGCACTATGGTTTGTATCGCACCTATACCGATATGTATTGGCAAGAAGATCCATTCACTTATACTTTCCGTGATATTTTGCCTTTAGGATTACCCCATGACATTATCGACCAACTCCAACCAGATATAGTCCTAAACCCACTTGATACTCCCGAAGAAATGCAAACATACCTTGATCGTATGGAAGATGTATATTTGGAAGGATTATTTCTAGATTCTACGAATATAGATTGGCATACCGGCTTGGGATATATAAAGCTTTTTAACTTGATTAAAGATGTTCAAGTACAAGGAGAAACGATCGCGGATCTTGTGGATGGCGGCAGAATTGATAGCCTATTCCAAAATTACGATTGGACTAATTTAGACTATACCGATGAAATTGATGAGATAAGATATCGTCTTTTCAAGCAGGTAGATGAATTTTACAATAATGATTCAACCGTTATTTATACAATATTGATTAAAGATCCTCGTTTTTCAACAGCTGACCACGGTATTGATTCAACAGATGTGATCTATCCGGTTTATATAATTCCGCAGGTTACAGAAGGTATTTTGACCACAACATTCATCGTTGAAAATGCAATTAATGCCATGGGAAACGGACTTGAATATGTCTATACGCAAGTTGATTCGATGATAGATATTACTCTGGATCCTAATTTACTGGATCTTTCGGATATTGAAGAACCACTTGATCTGATCTATGCGCTTGAAACATCCAACCCCAATTTTGGTGCTTTTACTCCCCAAGGCAAAGTCATGTTTGCCGCCCTAGGTGATAGTCTGGCAGTCGGTATGCAGGGGTTAGGCGATCTTGCCGATACGGTTATTGCGACAGTTGATTATGCAGGACCACTTCTAGGTGAGTTTGGCATGTCTGAAGAAGATCACGATACCCTATTAATGGGTTTAGGTAAAGCAAGAGTTATGATCGGAATGTTTGCAGCTGATCTTGCGACTCCGGAAGTTTATACCATTATGGATGAAGATACATTAAATCTCTCAGCGTGGTTTGATAATGTTCCGGATAATATGCTGGCAGTATGGAAAAATTACTTCGAAGGCACCGATTCTTCACTAGCCGGTTTCTTCCCGATGAAAATTGTTATTCCGGAAGTCGGCGTAAGTAATATCCCTACTGAATTTGCAATGAAGGGTAATTATCCGAACCCCTTTAATCCTCTTACAACAATTGAGTTTGATCTACCTGCAGACGGCATGGTCAATATGACCGTTTTCAATATTGCCGGACGTCAGGTTGCCAAACTGATTGATCGCCAAAGCATGCAGGCAGGTTCTTATGAACTTACTTGGAATGCGGCGGATCATGCTTCTGGTATCTACATTGTCCGTGCACAATATGGCACCGACGTTGCTTACCACAAGATGACTTTATTGAAATAAATACCAATTTATTCGTATCAGCCGCCGTTTTCGGCGGCTGATTTTTATCTTTTACTATGTTTAGAATACTAAAAACCATCCTGATAATATTTTGTACGTTTTTTATCTTTTCGTTTGCGTCAACCTTTAATATTATTTCGAACGCCTTTTCACTCTCAATTCCGGATAGTACAAGTAAAGGTCTTTCATATTTACATTATGATATTGACCACCAGGAATTGCTTCGTGAAACCAAAAATGACACTTTATTGTCACGCTATACTCTTCGTCAACAGCATTTCGAATTCAACTATGTTGTCAATAAATATTCTTTATATGCCTCATGGTCACGCAATCTTTTAGGTTTTGCTGATCTTTTTAATACTGATTATACCTCTTCATCTCCTAAGACCATTTCGAACAATATTGATCTTAAAGCACAAGCACGATTTAAAAATTGGTTGGTCCAACCTGGAATAAACTATTCTTTTTCGCGAGTTCAAGATACACTTTTTATCATTGATTTTCCCAGATCTGATGTTTTAGCGGCAAATTTGTATTTTTTTGATCTCCTACCCGAAACGATCGGTGACACCATTCCTTATAATAATTCTTTTGATGCTTTCCAAATAGAGCTATTAGCCAGTAAAAGAAAACAAGATCAAAGTATATTTTTCTATTTCAACTATGTTAAATTCATAGACCGGCTTACTGAATCACATGAGAACACAAGTTCAAATGATAAACTATACGGACCAAGAAAAACCCTTTTAACGTTTAATTATTCCTCAATAAAAGCACAGGTCGGCTGGCAAATAAATGCACATTCATTATTTTGGACCGGCATAAATTATCATTTTTCTCCCTTATCTTGGAAGCATACAGTTTTCCCTAATGGACCCGACACAACAGAGATCGTCCAACTCGCAAGTGGCAAAATAAATTCGTTCCATGCACAACTCGGCTATAAAACACTTTCATTGCCCCTTGGTCTTCAGGCAACACTTTCTACCGGTTATTTAACAAATATATCAGAAGCCCGAACACCTGTTCTTGGTTATGTTCTGCGTATTTTACCTATTTCACATCAGGCAAATTTAATGGCTACCTCAAATTATCTACTGACTCATATCCATTTGGATTATCCCATAAAAGCCGGAAACTCAATTTTTTTTCCTCAATTAGATGTAATCGCCGCGCGTTTTTGGACTGATGTATCTCTTGAAGCTTTGCTACAGTTTGGATTGGAAGATATCGATTACGAGGAATATTATGTTCACGCGGCTTATATTACATCAATTGGTTGTGAAGCAAAAATAGCATTGAATCGTAATCTGTTTTTAATATTTGAAGCAAACCAATTGATTCCTTATGTGAGAACAATCTCTCCTGCCCCTCCCACACCGATACCCGGCGACATCAAACGCTATGGCGGTCTATCCATATCTGCCGGCGTATCAATGAACTGGTAATTATTCTCTCAACTACATTTTTTCTATATATTCAATTGAAAATACTTTATACTATTGCATGGAAAAAAAATACGACGTTATTGTGATCGGGTCCGGTCTTGGCGGACTCACAGCAGGTGCAGAACTTGCAAGTAAAGGGAAACGTGTTCTTATTTTGGAACAACATTTTCAGGTTGGCGGCTCGGCAACATCATTCAAGCGAAAAGGCTTTATTTATGAAGCCGGCTTGCACATGACAGCAGCAATAGATGAGGACAATGGTCTGCATGAGTTCTTTAAAAAATGTCATCTTGGCGATAAAGTAAAATTTGTACCTGTCCCCGAATTTTATCATTTTGTGGGACATGATTATTCTTATACCTTCAGTAATGATACTGAGGATAACATCAAGCGTCTTGGTGAGATGTTTCCCGAAGATACGAAGGGCATAAAAAAGTATTTTAAAATGATCTTCAGCATCCATGACCAGGCAATGGCCATTAACGAATTAAAAGGTATAAAATTTTTCTTTTCATTGCTTTTATCGCCAATCTTATTTCCTCAAGTATTAAGCAGTATGTTTTCAACGATAGGTAAATTCTTAGATCGTACGATTAAAGATGAACGATTGAAAGCTATACTTCTTGCCAATATTGGCTATTACGGTGATAATGCCTATGAACTTTCATTCCTGTTTTATGCTATTGCACAAACAGGATTTTATCGTAAGGGCGGTTCATATATTCAAGGCGGTTCTCACCAACTTCCTTATGCAATGGCCGAATACATTGAAAAGAATAATGGCGAGATACTGACATCTCAGCAAGTGACAAAAATTATTATGGAAAATGGTAAAGCGATTGGTGTCGAATATATATCAAAGAAAAAAAATACAATTAAATCTAAAGCGTATGCTCCTGTGATCATCGCTAATACTGCTATCCCCAATGTCACAGATGAGTTGATCGAGGGGAAAGATGCTCTACCCTTGAAAAAGAAATACGGCAAATTGAGTATCGCTCCTTCCATTATGACGGTCTATATCGCTTTGGAT
>CAYPTO010000011.1:0-2208 GCA_964413625.1 uncultured bacterium | reverse complement strand
AACCATTGAAAGAAATGGGGAATACTTTTTATTCGCTAAACTATTACGAAGCAAAAGATTTTAAGATCAAAGATATGCCTGTGATCAACCGGGCTGATTTTACTGTTCGTCCTTATATCCTTTGCGATTACAGTCAGATTGATTCTAAGTTAGCCCCCGAGGGGAAAGGATATCTTGTCCTCTCTATGATGGATTATCTTGAAGATTGGGAAAATCTATCCGAAAAAGAATATAAAGAAAAAAAAGATAGAGCCGGTAAGATCATGCTTGAACGGGTATGTAAAAATTTCCCGGAGATGTGTGATCATGTTGAACACGTTGAAGTGGCAACAGCCAGAACAATGAAACGTTATCTTCAAACACCCGGGGGAACAGCCTATGGTTATTCGCAAACACCGAATCAAGCCATTCTCTTCCGTCCAGGAGCAAGTTCTCCAATAGCAAATCTATACTTTGCTTCCGCATGGACTCTTCCCGGCGCCGGTTTTGGCGGTGCTATGAGTGCAGGACATATATGTGCAGCTCAAATTAAAAAAGATTTGGGAATTGAATAAAATGCAATTTGAAGGTTTTTTGCCCGAAGCTTTACAATTTCTACAGGATTTGCAAATTAACAATAATGATAAAAAATGGTTTGAAACACGGCGAGCTGAATATGAATCATTGATCTTGAATCCCATGCGAAAACTTGTGATGGATTTAAGCCCAACAATGCTGAATATTGACCCTGAAATTGAGATACGCCCAGTTATCAATAAGACCATATCTAAAATCTATCGAGACACTCGTTTCTCAAAAGATAAATCCATATTTAGATCCAATATGTGGATCAACTTTAAACATTCCACAAAAAATTGGCATGATATGCCCACATGGTGGATAGAAATAAAACCTGATGCTTATACATATGGCATGGGATTTTATCAAGCCAGTGCAACTACCATGCAAGCTTTCAGGGATCGTATCGAAAGCGATCAAGCCAATTTTCGAAATGTGATCGACTTTTTTCCGGGACAACCCCGTTTTCAGCTGAAAGGCGATATGTACAAACGAAAATTCAACTATTTCCTTCCTGAAGATATTCAAAAATGGTATCAACGCAAGAATATATATCTGATCTGTAAGCGGCCAATTGAAGATATATTATTTTCAGGAGAACTTGTTGAGTATATCTCAAAACGATTTACTAAGCTTACCCCTTTGTATCAATATTGGTTAGAAGCAAGTAAAAAAACCAACTGACTCAATTTCCTTAACAAAAATAATAAGTAATTCCGGGATATATATTATTATAGCTCTGAAAAGTTAAGAAAATTGACTCAGTTGAATTCTAAAACCCAAATGGCTTAATCACACGCTCCAGCAAGCCCTGAGTTTTGGAGATCAAAATACCATAATTCGTAATTGGAACACCTTGCGAGTGCGCATGACGGATCCGACGCTTATATTCCAACCCGGTATTCATGCAACCTCCGCAATGAATAACCAATTTATAGGGACTTAGATCATCGGGATAATCATGTCCTGCAGCAATCTCAAAATCGATCTTCTTGCCGAGATATTCTTCTATCCATTTAGGGATCTTATAACGGCCAATATCATCACATTCTATATGATGTGAACATGCTTCGGCAATCAATACCTTATCACCTTCTTCAAGTTCTTCCAATGTTTTCAATCCATCAAGTAAAGTTGGAAGATCCGCTTTGTAACGTGCAAATGCAGTCGAAAAGGTCGTAAAAGGGACATCTTCAGGAACATCTGCGGCCGCGTTCAATACGGCCTGGGAATCGGTAATAGCCAGTACTGGTTTTTTGCCAAGTTTAGCAAAAACCTCTTTTATCTCATTCTCTTTGACAGTGATCGCAATAGCATCGTGATCAAGGATCTCGCGAATGATCTGAACCTGAGGAAGAATAATTCGACCTTTGGGAGCCGATAGATCTATAGGAACAATGCAAATAACAAAATCACCCGGATTAATAATATCACCAATAATGACCGGATCTTTTTTAAAGTATTCGGGAACAAGATCGATCAATTTCTTGCGCAGATCAAACATATCATCATTGTTCTGTGATGAAACTGAAATATAAGGTAACTCTTCAGCTTCAATATATCTAAGCGTATCAACTGAAGGATTATAAAGATCTGTTTTATTAAATACGATCAAGTATGGAATTTCCATATCTTTTAGTTCTTTAATGG
>CAYPTO010000010.1:0-12971 GCA_964413625.1 uncultured bacterium | reverse complement strand
TGAAGTTTCTTTTTCTGTAAAAAATCCTAAAATCCATGAATCTGAATTAATCAAAAGGGCTATATCGAATGCTAAAAAAAGCGCTGAAATTATTGCACTCGAATCCGGTGTTAAACTGAAAGAGATCGTAAAGATAGATTATTCTTTTAGTGAAGTTGTCTTTTCAAGACAAAGATATACCGTAAATTATGATATGTGTGTAAACGAAAGCACTTTTCCTGATTTTGAACCCAATGGCATCAGTGGAAGTAAATCGATAACTATGGTTTGGGCAATAGAATAATTTATGTTTTTATCTGAGCATTTCTATTTATAATCGATAATCCATAACCCATAATTCAATAAAATGATCTCACTCAATTCACATGCCAAACTCAATATCGGCCTCCGCATCCTTGGTCGCCGCCTTGAAGACGACTATCATTTGCTTGAAACGATCTTTCAGGAAATTGATCTTACAGATGAGATCCAGATAGAGGAATTGGAGCAACGGGGCTTATTCCATGAACGGTTTACACTTACATGTGATGACCCGAACATCCCAGTTGATGACAGCAATTTGATCCTGAAAGCCATTTGGGTAATGATCCCATATTTGCCGATTGACTTAGGTGCCAAAATTCATCTGGCAAAACGCATACCGGCAGGAGCAGGGCTTGGAGGTGGATCTTCCAATGCGGCAACGATACTTAAGTGGCTAAATTTAAAAGCGAAATTAAGCAAAAACGATTTAGCTGAGATAGCTGTAAAATTGGGTGCTGATGTTCCATTTTTCTTGAATGGTGGTACGCAATACGCTAGGGGAATAGGGGATGAATTAAGCTCAATTGATATTCCAAAAGATTGGTGCGCGGTCCTGGTTTTCCCCAGTTTGCATATATCTACGTCTTGGGCCTATGAGCAATTAAAAATTTCCTTGACTGCGAAGCCAAAAAAAGCTATAATACCCAGCCAATTGGAAAAAGATTTTAATTGGCAGTTTTTTGAAAATGATTTTGATTTAGCAATCATACCATCATATCCGGAAATCGGTAAAATAAAAGAGTATCTTTATAAACAAGGTGCTGTATATGCCGGTTTGTCGGGCTCGGGCTCGACTGTGTTTGGGATTTGCGAATCGTGCAAACTTGCGGAACGGATTGTTTTAGCGTTTGATAATGCTGTTTTAACATATCCGATCTAAACCTTCGGGGGTCGTTCAATGGCAGGACAGTTGGTTTTGGTCCAACCAATCGGGGTTCGAATCCCTGCCCCTGAGCACGTGAACAAAAAGCCTGAGCATCTATATTCAGGCTTTTTTTTTATAAGGGGAAAAAATGGGAGTTGCAATGAAAGACAATGAGTTGAAAGTATTTTCAGGGTCGTCCAATCCCGAATTGGCAAAGAAAATTTGTCAAGCAATGGATATTGAGTTGGGTGCATTGACTTTAAAGAAATTTTCTGATGGTGAAATTTGGGTGCGTTTTGACGAGAATATCCGGGGACAGGACGTCTTTATTATTCAGTCAACAGGGCAACCTGCAGACAACATTCTCGAACTGTTGATCATTATTGATGCTGCAAAGAGATCATCGGCCGGGCGCATCACGGCGATGCTTCCTTATTACGGGTATGCACGACAAGACAGAAAAGATCAACCGCGTGTTCCCATTTCAGCCCGTCTTTTCATGGATATGATCGTGAAAGCAGGTGCGAACAGGATCATTGCCATGGACTTACATTCAATGCAGATCCAGGGTTATGTGGATATACCTTTTGATCACTTGTTTTCGCGTCCGGCATTCATGAAATATTTTCGGGAACAGGGGCTGTTTGATGATCCCAACCTGATGGTTGTTTCACCGGACATGGGTTCGGTTGCCCGTTCTCGTTCGCTGGCCATGTATATGCAAAAGGGACTGGCCATTATTGACAAGCGCCGTACGTCTCACAACCAAGCTGAAGCGATGAATATTATCGGTGATGTAAAAGGAAAGCGTTGTCTGATCTTTGACGATATGGCCGATACGGCCGGTACGCTGGTTGCGGCCGCAAAACATTTAAAACAGAAAGGCGCTTCGGAAGTGATCTGTGCGTTTACTCATGCGGTGCTTTCAGGCCCGGCAATCGATCGCTTGAAAAATTCGGATATTTCCAAGATCTATACCACGGATACCATAGCACTTCCGAAGGATAAGATCTTGCCAAATATGGAGATCGTAAGTGTAGCCAATATTTTGGCCGCATCCATTAAGCGTTCGCATATGAATGAATCGATCTCAGATTTGTTTTATGAATTCAATGTCGAAAGTTAGAATATAAAAGGAGTTATATACAATGACAGAACTCGTATTGAAAACAGAAGTCCGCGAAGGACTTGGAAAAGAAGCAAATAAAAGGCTTCGAAAATTGGGAATTATCCCTGCAGTGTTCTATCATAAGAGCAAAGCACAAACCTTACAGGTAAATGAATTGGAATTTCTTCACACCATAAAGGCCGGGAATCAGCTCATTGAGTTGAAAATTGATGGTAAGAAACAGAAAGCTCTGATCAAAGACATTCAATTTCATCCTGTTACCGAGAAAGTTGTTCATATTGATTTTCAAGGTGTCAGCATGAGCGAAATTGTTCAGGTTTTAGTCCAGCTTAACTTTGTTGGCACACCCGAAGGCATTAAAGAAGGTGGTTTATTCGAAGTTCATATGCATGATATTGAAGTTAAATGTAAAGCTTCAGATATTCCTCATGAACTGGATGTCAATATCGAAGAAATGGTAATTGGTGATACTATCCATATCAGTGATCTTGATTTTGGTGACCTTGAGATCGTTTCTAATCCTGAAATGATCGTTGCCGCAGTAGTCGTACCTAAGGTATATAAAGATACTGAAGTCGAAGAAAGCGAAGGCGAAGAAGGCGAAGGCGAAGGCGAAGAAGGTTCAGAATCAGAAGAAGAATCAACAGAGGAATAAAACATTGAAAGCTGTCGTAGGATTAGGAAATCCCGGTGCTCGCTATCGCAGAACACGCCACAATGTGGGCTTTATGCTCATTGATGAACTTTCATCCCGTTTTGGTATGAAATTAAAAGGCGGTAAGGGCGAGTACATGATAGGAATTTCCGAAAAACTGGATACAGCTTTTATTAAACCACTTACTTTCATGAATAACAGTGGAATAGCTGTTAAAGATATCGTAAAGCGTTATGACGTAAAGTTGGAAGACCTCTTGATTGTATATGATGATCTTGATCTTACCTTGGGCTGTTTTAAAATTAAAAAAGACGGTTCCGGTGGGACACATAATGGAATGAGATCCAATATTGAGCATCTTTATAAGGATAGTTTTCCACGATTGAAAATGGGTATTGATGTTGCAGGACGCAGAGAGAACGGATCTTCTGTGGATTATGTCCTCAATAATTTTTCACGTGCTGAAGAATTACTGATCCGGGATATTCTGTCCGAAGCAGCCGATGCAGTGGAATGTTTTATTACACAAGGCCTCGAAAAGGCTATGAATACCTACAATCAGCGTCAGTAATCTTACAAAAAGGAGTATACATTGAGATATTACGAAATGCTTTTTATTGTTCATCCCAATTATGAACAAGACCGTCTGGATGCTGTTATCAGCTCAGTCCAGGAAGAGATCACCTCTGAGGGTGGGACACTCTTAAAAATAGACAATTGGGGCAAGCGCAAATTGGCCTATATGATCAACAAACAACGTTATGGATCTTACGTTCTAATGTATTTTGAATTTGATCCTTCCATGATCCAAGGTTTACATGAATGGATGGAAATCCAGGCTCAGGTATTACACCAAATGATCATTCGTTTGGAAGAAAAACCGGAATTATCTGCTGAAACCCAGAATCCGGATTCTTCATTTTCAGCCCCTTATAAAAAAGCTGAATCGAGAGACGCAAAAACCGTAAAAGCACCGGTTAAAGAAGAAGTTGTTGTTAAAGAAGCTCAAGTTGAAGAAACAGTTGTAGAAGAAGAAACAGTTGTAAAAGAAGAAACACCTGTAGAAGTGGAAGCACCTGTAGTTGAAAAAACAGCTGTTGAAGAAAAAGCGGTTGTTGAAGAAGCAACAGAAGAAAAAGGAGTATAACCATGGCTTTTACATCAAGAAAAAAGATTTGCAAATACTGCGAAAATAAAAAGAACACGATAGATTATAAAGATTATAAAAATCTTAAAAGAGCGATCACCGAACAAGGTAAGATTATCCCTCGTCGTGTTACCGGAACATGTGCAAAACATCAGCGTGAATTGGTTCAAGCCATCAAACGCGCTCGTAACATTGCTTTACTGCCATATTCATACGATGTAAAGCAAAGCTAAGAGGAGATACAACATGAAGATTATATTAAAAAAAGACGTTGAAAATCTCGGTAAAACCGGAGATGTTGTATCCGTAAAAGACGGCTATGCGCGTAATTACCTTATTCCGAAAGCTTTTGCTATTAAAGCAACACGTTCAAACATGAAAATTGTTGACGAATTACAGACTAATGTAGCTAGGAAAGCAAATAAAGCTGAAACGTTTGCCAAGAATACTGCTAAGAAATTGCAGGATATCTCTGTAACGGCAACAGTTAAAGTTGGTGAAGATGATAAATTATTTGGTGCCGTTACAGCTCAGATCATTGCTGAACTGGTTGCCGAAAAAGGTATCGAACTAGACAAACACAATATTCTACTTGAAGAACCTATCAAAGAACTTGGCGTTTTTGATGTGCCTGTTAAAGTCGGTGCAGGTATCAAAGCCGAAGTTAAAGTTTGGGTTGTCAAGGAATAGTTGACAATTGACCAGTCTTTGCCCCAAAGTGTCGGAACTATGACCGGCAGGCGAAGGACAATTAACATATAAAGTAGGGGTCTTGAAGTTTCGGGACCCTTTTCTTTTGTAGGTAAATTCTTATTAGGAGGGAGAGAGATGTTTATAATCGAAAATTAAGAATTAATTGTGAAGAATTTGTAATATTTGTCATGGTTTATGGGGGCATAGATAATTTATATATTAAATATTTTCATTATAGTAGGATAGGCTCTGATCTTCCCGTATGGTTCAAGAGACGTGAGACCCTCCTACGTTACTCCGAACTATCGTGGCAGAGGGCATGCGTAAGAAGTGTTAGTCGGCATAAGCCTCTATAAAACAAATTGGGACAGGAGCTGAAGATATTATCAAATAGACAAATATTAAAAAATAATAAAACAAGCAATTCCAGTAAAAATAGTGTATATTAATGATAGGTATAACAATATTGATTTCAATTTGGAGTATAGATTTCTCATTGAATACAGTTAGTTGAATTGGTATTGATTTATTTTATAACAATATAATTCAGGAGGAATTATGAATAAATTTAAATTAGGAGTCATAGGTACTTCAAGAAAAGAGGATGAAAAGCGGGTTCCGATCCATCCTGATCATCTTTCCCGACTTTCGGAAGAAATTCGTAAACAATTAATTTTTGAAAAAGGATATGGTGAACCTTTTGGACTTGATGATGAATTTTTTGTTTCTCAAACCGGAGGGGTTGCTTCGCGACATGAATTGTTAGCTGAAATTGGCTCGGTCATTATTCCTAAACCAATACTGGCTGATTTACAGGAAATACGTGAAGGTGGTCTTATATGGGGTTATCCGCATTGCACGCAGCAAAATGACATTACACAAATTGCAATAGACAAAAAATTAACGCTTATTGCCTTTGAAGATATGTTTGTTTGGTCTCCGGATGGCCATATGGGTAGACATACATTTTATAAAAATAACGAAATGGCGGGTTATTGCGCAGTTATTCACGCATTACAATTAAAGGGAATTGATGGTCATTATGGCAACCAGCGCAAAGTAACTATTTTTAGCTTTGGTGCGGTTAGCAGAGGAGCTATTTATGCACTTAAAGCTCATGGTTTTCGAGATATAACAATTTGCATTCAAAGGCCAGATCATGAAATTCGTGAAGAAATTCTTGATGTCCATTATATTCGTATTCGTGATGGTATAAATGACGAAGCCAGAATAGTAACAGTGGAACATGATGGTACAATAGAGCCTTTGTCTAAATTAATTAGTGAATCTGAGATTATCATAAATGGTATTTATCAGAATACGGACCATCCGGTCAATTTTGTGACTGAAGAAGAAAAAGATAATTTAAAACCGGGATGTTTAATTATTGATATTAGTTGCGATGAAGGCATGGGATTCTATTTTGCAAAACCTACAACTTTTAAAAAACCAATTCTGAGTATCGATAACATCGAATATTATGCAGTAGATCATACACCCAGTTATCTATGGGAAAGTGCTTCAAGATCAATATCTGCCGCATTAATTGTGTACTTATCAACGATTTTAGGTGGGCATGAAAGTTGGATGAAAGATAGCACAATTCGAAAGGCTATTAATGTCGATGTCGGAGTGGTTAAAAAAGAATCGGTTTTAACTTTTCAGAATCGTGAGTTAAATTATCCACATAATTTTATAAAAAGATGAACGATGGACCATAAATGATGAATAGTTGCAAGAAATCCCGATCGATTGACATGCCTTATTCGCAAGTCATTCATTTATCACCCATCATCCATGATTCATAATTTTTTTTCGTACCCTTTGTTTCTTTGCGGTTAAAAATTTCTCTTTTTTATGCCTTTGTGGTACTTTGTGTCTTTATGTGAGGTAATTCCCACAAAAGTGCTTTTAATGCTTTCAACATTTACGTAAATTTCTCATGTGAAGATTGTAACTGGAGGATACTGATCAATGCCGGCGTATATCGTAATGGGAGCCCAGTGGGGTGATGAAGGCAAGGGGAAGATCGTTGATGTTCTTGCCGAAAAGATGGATTTTGTTGTACGATTCCAAGGTGGAGCAAATGCAGGTCATACCGTGATTCACGGGGATATCAAGTACGTAACCCATCTGATCCCTTCCGGGGTTATTTCAGGTAACTCGATCAATATTATCGGAAACGGATGTGTTGTGAATCCCACAACACTATTCGAAGAGATGGAAACCCTGCGCAAACAGGGTATAAGTATTTCTCCCGATAAGTTTATCGTGTCACCGTCTGCTCATATGGTATTACCCATCCATGAATACCTGGATAGAGCTCTGAATGAAAAAATAGGGACTACTAACAGGGGTATAGGACCGGCATACACAGACAAGGTTCGAAGGACCGGTATCCGTTGGGAAAGTGCATGCGACGGTAGTTTTGAGGAAAGCTATCGTGAGCACCTGGACTTCGTTGAGAAGGTCTATGCAATTGTTGAGAAAGAAGAGATCCAAGCCCTGAGAGATGGCATACCCGAACTGGTTAAAGCGGTGGAACGCTTGAGACCTTTTGTCCGGGATGCACGCCCACTCCTCGCGGAAGCTGTAAAAAATGACAGCAAAATTTTATACGAGGGAGCACAAGGGACGTTTTTAGACATTGATCACGGGACTTATCCATTTGTCACTTCTTCCAGCACCAGCATTGGGGGTGCTTATACCGGAAGCGGTATATTCCTCGATTTTGACATGCGGATCGCGATCGTAAAATCGTACACGACCCGCGTGGGTGAAGGTCCATTCCCGACCGAATTATTTGATGAAACAGGCAAAGCCCTGAGAGATCACGGGAATGAGTACGGAGCTACGACCGGGCGTCCGAGACGTTGCGGCTGGCTTGATCTTGCCTTATTAAAAGAATCATGCATGATCAACGGATTTAACTACATCGTTTTTTCTAAGATAAGCTGTTTATCCGGCTTCGAAACCTTAAAAGTTGCGATCGATTACAAACCTGATGGAAGCCCGGTGTATAAGGAACTTCCCGGTTGGGGAGAAGAAGTCCTTGGAATCACCGAATACGACAAGCTTCCGCTTAATTGTCGGAAGTATATTGAGTTCGTAGAAGACTTTTTGGGCATTCCCATTGGGATCGTGTCAACGGGACCGGACCGTGATCATGTGATCGAACGACAACCTATATTTGCTTAATAATAATTAGCTCAGATCTCCGTACATGTGACATATGAATACGTATGTAATGCGTTGGTGTGTGAGAATTTATTATTATTGAAATAAAATGTTTGATCGTAGAGACAAGGCATCGACTCGTCTCTGCAACGGTCTATTTTAATAGAACATATTTTGCCCCAATGCTTACCATATTTCTTTATTACGGATATTTCCGTGTAGGTCATTTTTCTTGCGTATTTCCTCACATGTCGGGATCATCAGTATCGGTTACGATCACGTTAACTGAAACTGAAAGGAAATACTATGAAAAATGCAAATTCGGCAATCAATCCACCGGTACCCTCATTCACCATTGAGCGGGCATCACGATTTACACCTCAGGAGGAAAGGGCCAATGCCGGTTCTCATTTGTTGGGAAGTCTCTTGTCGATCGCTGGCTTAATTTTGCTGTTGTTCTATTCTATCCGGCAAGGAGATACGGTTACCATTATCGGTGCTTCTGTCTTCGGTGTATCTTTGGTGGCGCTCTATATATTATCGACCTTGAATCACTTTCTCCCAACAGGAAGGGCTAAGAACGCTTTTCACAATATTGACCAGATCGCGATCTATTTATTGATCGCGGGGACATACACTCCCTTTGCTCTGATGCTTGGAGGTGATTGGGGTTGGTTGATGCTTGGCATTGAGTGGAATTTAGCCTTAAGCGGAATTGTAATGAAGCTTCTAATTCCCGGGATATTTGAACGAGGTGTGAACATTCTCATTGTCGCATCTTATGTGATCATGGGATGGTTGTTGATCCCCTTTCTTGGTCCCTTATATCGTCATTTAGATCCAATGGCAATAAATCTTATCTTCATCGGTGGTGCTTTTTATACGCTTGGGATCTTCTTTTTTAAAGCAAATAAAATCAAGTATAATCATCTTATTTGGCATATTATGGTCATGATGGGATCTGCAGCCCATTGGTGGGCGATCATGAAGTATGTGCTGAAAGCGTAGAAAAAAAATAACCAGTAGGCACTATGCCATAATCGGCAGAATTCTAACATCTGCATACTAATCTAATTATTGTATATAGTATGCAATTTACTGCCTACAGACCATAGATTAAATAATGAACAAAGAGTGCCGATATGCGATTTTATAAGTAAATATTTACTTCTTAGTTCAATAATCGTTGTTCCTTGTTCTTAAATCAATTTTAAATGTGAAATAAATAATTAATGATAGAAATACTTGATTCTTTTAATTGTCAATTATTTCAACGCCTCTTCAGCATCAAACGATCTATATGGATTCAATTGCTTAAAAATAAAATCATGTTCAGTACTTCCATCCACAAAAGTTTCTGCAAGTATTTTGCCTAAACCGGGTCCCAGCATAAAACCTTGTCCGCACATCCCAATGGCTAAAAGATTGTTCTCGATCTCACGATTGATACCGATAATTGGGAATCCATCCGGTGTCATAGGGTATAATCCGCGCCATGTTCTGCGAACACTAAGATTCCGCAAGCGAGGATAAATATCTATCATGCGTTTGACGACCTGAGGAAGAAATTCCGAGGTATTGTCACAGTCTAAACCCACTTTGGCCGGTTCAGGTGTAATGCAAAAAACAACTTGTCCTTCAATATTTTGGTAAAAGTAATAATTCTTTGAAGAATTAGCCGGACGAATATCCACGATCATGGGATCGAAAAGATATTTCACGGGTTGCGTGATCCCCGCTTCGTGAGAATCCGGATAAACAGGGAAGTCCTGGCCGGTCAATAAACCGATCTCTCTACCGTAAGCCCCGGCGCAATTGATGACAAGTCCGGCGGAATAACTTTCTTTGGAAGTTTGGATTTCTTTGATCCGCTTATTTTCAGTTTTTATGGATATAACTTCTTCATTAAAGAAAAAACAGGCACCTGCCTTTTTTGCCAATTGATAGTAAGCGTCAGCTACCAGAAGAGGAGAAGCTGACCCATCCTCGGGTGAAAAAGTACCTCCACGAAGATCATGCATATTGATACCGGGGACCAAGATCGAAATTTCCCCGGGACTAAGCCAATCGATATTTAGCTTAAAACTTTTTTGGGTCACTAAAAGTGATCTTAAATTCTTTTCATCCTCTTGCACATAAACAGGATAAAGATAGCCGCCTTGTTTCCAATTCACATCGTAGCCGCGGTCTTTTTCCATAGTTGAGACCTGACAAATGCTTTCCTGGCATATCGCAATCTTTGCCGGATCTGAATGTGTTGCACGAATACCGCCAATAGCCGCCCTGTTCTGTCCGCGACCAACAGAGGATCTTTTTTCTATGACTGCAACGGAAACACCTTTATTTGCGAAGTAATAAGCTGTGGGGAGTCCGATCGAGCCGGCACCAATAATTAGGATGTCGTAGATTTTCATTTATGTCCCTTAGTACTTTTACTTTCATTGATTAGGCTGTGTAGAGGTATTTCAACCGTTAAAGGCCTTAATGTAGATGGGGTCACTTCCTCGAAAGGGATATTTAATTCCTTAAAAATTTTTGGCAGAAGTAAAGAACAATTTTTTCCCCCGCAAGAGCCCATACCAACGCGGATATTTTTTAATTGATTAATATCCCGAACATCATGTTCAACTATATAGTCTTTAACTTCCTTGATATTGACCATTTCACAACTACATACAATGGCTTCATCGGGCAGATAGCTGAAGGAAGCTTCATTTAGGGGCTTTATTTTCGATTTGGCTTGTACTCTGATTCCGGCGATGGTTTGAGCATTTTCAATGGAGACCTCTAAGGTTAGCAATGTTGTCAGAGTTTTTTTATCGAAGCGTATCTTTCTAACTTTCCCATTCTCAAGATAATGACCATCCATGTCCATGAGTGGCAAAGTATCGCCGATCTCAAAATCAACAATGAATTCATAGGGAAGAACGATCTCGGCATGTTTGTCGTCAAGTTTACGTGCAAGAGAAATAGCCAGTCCCGGACAAATCGTCACACATTTCATGCAGCCTGTACAGCCACCGGTATATTCGGGAATATCCATGATATTACCCTTGCGAGGATGCAATGAAATTGCATGAACCGGACAGATCGTTTCACAGGGATTACATGGAATTTCCTGGAGACAATGAATGACCGGCTGAAAACGTTCCGTTAGAGTGATTGTTTTCTTAGGATAAACTTTACCCGGGTGACTTTTTAATATTTCAGCTTTATTGTAAAAACTTTTGTCAATTTTGATGTTTTTCCCCAATTTCTTTGCCAAGCTTAGTCCGGCAATACGTCCTCCGAACATCGCAGAAGATGCTTCCGCGATTTCATCGGCATCTCCGGCTTTTACCACAGGAAAGCCAAAGGCCTTTGCCATGTCGTAGAAAGCATCAATGGACGCCAGTCCGACAGCAACTAAAAGTGTGTCAACTGCAAAAGATTTTGCCGTGGAGAGGATGGGACGCCATTGATCATCAATCTCAGCAATGGTGATCTTATTGACCCTATCATTACCTTCGGCACTTAGGATCGTGTGTCTCATATAAAGCGGAACGCCCATACGTTTTATTTTATCGGCATGAACTTTATAGCCACCGGGTTCGGGTAAGATATCACAGATCCCTTTAACTGCGATGCCTGCTTGTAAAGCATGATAGGCGGCGATCAAGCCGACATTACCACTTCCTACAATGAATATTTCATCCGATGAACGGATCATATCCCGGTTGACTAAAGTTTGAAAAGCTCCCGCACCGTAGATGCCGGGTAAATGGTTCCCCGGAAAGACCAGCGAGCGTTCGCGAGCTCCGGCTGAGATAATAAGTCCCTGAAAAGAAACGATCTCGTAATATTTGTTATTAACAAATAATCCCGCCTTACTATCCTTGTAAATCCCGGCTACCATGGTATGGGTCATGACGGTGATATTTTTGTGAGCTCGTACTTGTTCTTCAAGTATTGTGGCAATCTCATGTCCACGGGTTCCCGCATAACAATCGGCTTTTGAGCCAAAAAATTTGTGAGTTTGTAAAAGAAGTTTTCCCCCAAGGTGCGCTTTGTCATCGGCTATGATCACCTTAAAATCGGTATCTGCCAATTCAAGTGCAGCTGTTAGCCCCGAAGGACCGCCACCGATGACCAATACGTCGCATTGATGCTGAATATCATGACTTTCTCCCCGAGCTTCATTTGTCTCAGGGAGTTTCGGAAGCCCATCGAGCCGACGAATATCCATATTCTCTTCAAGGGGAGTAATGCAAGATTTCATTGGCAAACCGTTAATCAGAACCGTGCAATGAGAACATTGCCCATTTGCACAAAAAATGCCCTGAGCGGCATGATTTCTATGATGAAGTGAAAAGATCTGGATATTATTTGCTATCAATGCCGATGAAACAGGATCACCTTCAATGCCATAATAATCTTTTCCATTATAAGTAAAAAGTACGTGTTTATTTTCTTTAACTGTTAAAACCGGATGCTGTTTTATTTCCTTCACTGAATATCTCCTTAAGAACACAAAAAATGTAGTAAAAAAAAACAAGAAAATCATTCAAAATCGTTGATAAAAAGAAGAAAGAATGATTTTTAAAAATTGCTTGTTTAAATGAAGAATTAAGTATTTCCTTTATAAGGAAGAATTTATATATTAAAACAAATGTTATTGTTTACAAAAAACAACTTACAATTTATCTAAGGAGCTATGAAAGGGAATTTACTGATCGTCGAGCAACATCACGAACATGCAAAAGAAATTTATCAGGATGTCTTTAATCTTTTTGATAAATATCATATTGCAACATCCGAATATGATGCCAATATTATTTTGATGGAGGAAGAACTTGATATGATCATCGTAAATCCTTTCTTTATCGATGGTAGTGGTCGTGGCTTTATTAGTTCCCTAAGAAAAAATACTAAATTTTATGATACTCCGATCATTGTTGTAAGTACCTTACCGGCGAAACAGGTAAAGATGGATTTTTATTCTTATGGGGCTGACGTTTATTTT